>NZ_JCAYNT010000010.1:0-167402 GCF_059758095.1 Shewanella sp. MF05913 | reverse complement strand
ACGTATCAAATGTGTCCCATTCGTCTAGAAATAGAGATTAGGACATCGCCCACTTGGTTTATAAAGAGTCGGCGGTAACAGGGGTTCGAATCCTTAGGGTTTTGTGCTTCATTATAGGTGATTAGCACTGGTGTTTAGCCTACAGACACCAATGAGTATTCACTCGATACAGAGTATAACGTATCAAATGTGTCCCATTCGTCTAGAGGCCTAGGACACCGCCCTTTCACGGCGGTAACAGGGGTTCGAATCCCCTATGGGATACCATATTTAAGATGGTTGAACATAATTCGAAACTATTGTTTTAGAAAAACGTTTAACAATCTAAAAGCACCAATGTTTAGCCTACAGACATTAGTGAGTATTCACTCGATACAGAGTATAACGTGTCAAATGTGTCCCATTCGTCTAGAAATAGAGATTAGGACATCGCCCACTTGGTTTATAAAGAGTCGGCGGTAACAGGGGTTCGAATCCTTAGGGTTTTGTGCTTCATTATAGGTAATTAGCACCAATGTTTAGCCTACAGACATTAGTGAGTATTCACTCGATACAGAGTATAACGTGTCAAATGTGTCCCATTCGTCTAGAGGCCTAGGACACCGCCCTTTCACGGCGGTAACAGGGGTTCGAATCCCCTATGGGATACCATATTTAAGATGGTTGAACATAATTCGAAACTATTGTTTTAGAAAAAGCGTTTAACAGTCTAAAAGCACCAATGTTTAGCCTACAGACATTAGTGAGTATTCACTCGATACAGAGTATAACGTATCAAATGTGTCCCATTCGTCTAGAGGCCTAGGACACCGCCCTTTCACGGCGGTAACAGGGGTTCGAATCCCCTATGGGATACCATATTTAAGATGGTTGAACATAATTCGAAACTATTGTTTTAGAAAAACGTTTAACAATCTAAAAGCACCAATGTTTAGCCTACAGACATTAGTGAGTATTCACTCGATACAGAGTATAACGTATCAAATGTGTCCCATTCGTCTAGAGGCCTAGGACACCGCCCTTTCACGGCGGTAACAGGGGTTCGAATCCCCTATGGGATACCATATTATTCAAATTTTAGTTTAGTAATACTAGAATTTGGGGCTATAGCTCAGCTGGGAGAGCGCTTCGCTGGCAGTGAAGAGGTCCACGGTTCGATCCCGTGTAGCTCCACCATTTAATTGGTACCTAATGCATGTATGTGCATAATAAATTAACCACCGAAAGGTGGTTTTTTTATCTCTTTTATTTATATCCTTACTTTAATGACTCATATCAATCCTAACCTGCATATCACATCCTAATTAAATGTGTGACTTTCCACCCATTAAAATAGGTCTACTGTGTGACAATCCACACACAAAATAGCTTCCGCATAACTCACATTAAATTAAAACTAACAAATTCATAAAGATACAAATAATTAACATTGTGGCCCACTGCTTGCTATGTTTTATACATCCTCATAACGCGTTTATGGTTCACTTGTTCTGGGAACATGTGCCCTCCGTGAGGAATATATAACACTAAAAAAAGGAAGCTAAACCTCATGAAAAAATCGACAAGTACTTTTACACACCCATTAAAATCAATAGCAAAACTGGCAACTATCGCCTCAATTCTTGCGGCGAGCTTTAATGTATTTGCAGAGCCAATAGAAATTAAATTTTCACATGTTGTGGCAGAAAATACGCCTAAAGGGCAAATGGCACTCAAGTTTAAAGAATTAATCGAACAACGTTTACCTGGTGAATATGTTGTTAACGTATTCCCTAACTCACAGTTATTTGGTGACAATAATGAATTAGCCGCGTTGTTATTGAATGACGTACAGTTTGTAGCCCCTTCATTATCTAAATTTGAACGCTATACCAAAAAACTGCAAATCTTTGACTTGCCATTTTTGTTTGAAGATATGGCAGCCGTTGACCGTTTTCAACAATCTGAATCTGGCCAAAAGCTACTCAACTCAATGAACCGCAAAGGAGTCGTTGGCTTAGGTTACCTTCATAACGGTATGAAGCAATTTTCAGCTAACGACCCACTTACGCTACCCAAAGATGCTAATGGTAAAAAATTCCGCATTATGGCATCCGATGTTATTGCCGCTCAGTTTGACGCTGTAGGTGCCATTCCAGTTAAAAAACCTTTCTCTGAAGTCTTTACCTTACTACAAACTCGTGCAATTGATGGTCAGGAAAATACTTGGTCAAATACGTATTCAATGAAGTTTTATGAAGTACAAAGCCACATTACTGAAAGTAATCATGCCGTACTCGATTATATGGTCGTTTCATCAAATACATTTTGGAAAGGCCTTTCAGCTGATAAACGAGCTGTATTTAAAACCTCTCTTGATGAAGCCATTGCTCTTGGTAATAAAATTGCAGCAGAAAAGGACAATGAAGACAGACAGGCAATCATTGATTCTAAGCGCTCTAAGTTAGTGACGTTAACCCAGGCTGAGCGTCAGCAATGGGTTAATGCTATGAAGCCAGTTTGGGCTAAATTTGAAGGCCAAATCGGTAAAGACATGATTGATGCGGCCGTAGCTGCAAACACGAAATAGTCTTAATACTTAACGTGGTACTGAAATCCAGTATGTTTCAGTACCATCCTTTTCTATTCGAGGAGTATAACCGTGATATCGAGACTATTTGGTTATTTTGAAGAGGGTTTTCTCAACCTGCTCATCACTTTGATGACCCTACTTGTATTTGGTGAAGTGATAGCTCGCTTTTTCTTTAATACCGGTTTTTTATGGATCCAAGAACTGACGCTGACCTTATGCGGTTGGTTTGTGTTATTCGGGATGTCTTATGGCGTAAAAGTGGGGGCACACATTGGGGTCGATGCATTTGTTTCCAAGCTATCTGGCAAACCTCAAAAAATTGTGGCCATTTTTGCGTGCTTATGTTGCGTTGTATATTGTGCAATGTTTTTAAAGGGCTCATGGGATTACTTAAGCCAAATGTATCAAATTGGTATTCCAATGGAAGATATCGATTTTCCAGCTTGGTTTATTCATCAATTAGATCCTGATTATGCATGGGAAACATTGCGTATTGATGTAGAAGATGGCGCGGTGCCAATCTGGTTGTCTCAAAGCATCTTATTAATTGGTTTTTCAATGTTAACCTGGCGTTTTGTTGAGTTATTTATTGCCATTTTGAAAAATCAGGCTGTGGGCTTTCAACTGGCAGATGAAGCAAAAGATAGCATGCACCTCATCGACGAAGCAGCGATTTCGGCATCATTAGCACAACAAGAAAAAAATGATAAGGACGCGACATAATGACTATCGCAACGTTATTTATCACTCTGCTTATCTGCATGATGATTGGTATGCCTATTGCGATTGCATTAGGCTTCTCAAGCATGCTGACGATTTTATTATTCTCTAATGACTCACTTGCCTCTATTGTTTTAAAACTTTACGAATCCACATCTGAGCATTACACCTTACTGGCAATTCCATTCTTTATTTTGTCATCAGCGTTTCTGTCAACCGGTGGTGTTGCACGGCGGATCATTGACTTTGCAATGGACAGTGTTGGCCACATTCGTGGTGGTTTAGCCATGGCATCCGTTATGGCTTGTATGCTCTTTGCTGCAGTGTCTGGTTCATCTCCTGCAACCGTAGCCGCCATCGGTTCTATTGTGATTGTCGGGATGGTGCGTGCTGGTTACCCAGAAAAATTTGCTGCGGGTGTTATCACAACCTCAGGCACATTGGGTATTTTAATTCCCCCTTCTATTGTGATGCTCGTGTACGCCGCAGCAACTGAAGTGTCAGCCGCCAGAATGTTCATGGCTGGGCTCATTCCAGGGCTAATGATGGGCTGTATTTTAATGATCGCCATCTATATTGTGGCCCGCATTAAAAAACTGCCTTCACGCCCTTTCCCTGGTGTTAAAGCACTCGCAATATCAAGTGCTAAAGCAATGGGCGGATTAGCGCTCATTCTTATTGTGCTCGGTTCTATTTACGGTGGCGTTGCCAGTCCAACTGAGGCGGCCGCGGTAGCCTGTGTATATGCATACTTTATCGCAGTATTTGGTTATCGCGATATTGGGCCGCTTAAAAATGTGGCGTGGCGAAATCCGCGCGAATCTATCATTGGTGCTTCGCTACGTAATATGGGTTATATGTTACTTGCGGTAATCAAAACCCCGGCAGATAAAGAGATCCGTCATGTAGTGCGTGATGGCGCTAAAGTCAGCATTATGTTGTTGTTTATTATTGCCAACGCCATGTTGTTCGCTCATGTTCTGACAACAGAACGTATCCCACACATTATTGCTGAAGCCATTGTCGGCCTTGGTTTACCCGCATGGGGCTTTTTAATCATTGTTAACTTATTGCTGTTGGCTGCGGGTAACTTTATGGAGCCATCTGCTATTTTGCTCATCATGGCGCCAATTTTGTTCCCTATTGCAACTCAGTTAGGCATTGACCCGATCCATTTAGGGATCATCATGGTGGTTAACATGGAGATAGGTATGCTGACACCGCCGGTGGGGCTCAACCTGTTTGTCACAGCAGGGATAACGGGCAAAAGTATGGGATGGGTTATTCAGTCATGTTTGCCATGGTTAGTTTTACTCCTTGGTTTCTTGATATTAATTACTTACATTCCACAAATTTCATTATTTTTACCTGAATACATCGACAAATTAAACGGCTACTAACTTGATAATTGTCGTATCATAGACGAGCCTTAGGTCACTAAGGCTCGTTTTTATTTAACCCCATTTATAATAATCTGAATCGCCACTTGGGAATTTGCATGTTTTCATTCTCGACTATCAAAAAGCGTAATGTTCTGATGAGCATCTTGTTGATCATTGGATTATTGCTGACCCTGAAAATCACTCATTGGTATTTGCTCGATCAAGGCACAAGAAACATTGCGCAACAGTCCGAAAAACAAATAAATGAATTGGTTATCTTTATCGATAATGCGTTGGCACATTACGAGAACATTCCAGCAGTTTTAGCCAAAAACCCCATTTTAGAGCAAGGCTTACTTGACCAACAAAACTCTAAGACTATAGATGCACTCAATGCCTATTTGTCTGAGCTGCAATTAGTCACAGAATCGTCTGATATTTATTTAACAGATGCATTAGGTGTTGCCATTGCGGCGAGTAATTGGGATCAACCAAACTCGTTTATTAATCACGATTATTCTTTCAGGCCTTATTTTATTGAGGCTATTTCAGGTAAGTCAGGCCGCTATTACGCCGTAGGGACATCATCGAACAAACGCGGATTTTATTTTGCTAACCCGGTTTATCACAAGGGCGTGGTATTAGGCGTTATTGTTGTCAAAGTCGATATTAGTTTGATTGAGCAACAAAGCAGCGGCATTGCTATTGCAAGCCAATATGAATTTATGATCAGCGACCCTGACAATATCGTGTTTTTGTCTAGTGTCAGCGGATGGCGCTTTAATTCTCTAACGCCATTATCACAAGCTAAACGTTTCGCACTAAACTCGTCAAAACGCTATGCTAATCGCCCTATTGGTGAACTGAGCTTTATGCCTGATTTTGCATTAGGCGGATCAAATACCACGCAGGTCTACCAAATATCTTCCTATGAAGGAAAAGAAAAATACTTAGAACGCCATCAATTGATGCCAAACGCCAATTGGAATGTACACATATTAGCGCCAATGAAGCCGTTATATGAATCATTGCCTCCTATTATGCTGCTTGGGGCCACCCTGTACTTGTTGTTTGCCTTATTTGTTATTTACAGTTTAGAGCGCAGAAAAAACCTTCTCAGAATGCGCCAAGCACAGAATCAACTAGAGCAGCGTGTCAAAGAGCGCACGCTTGAATTAGAACAAGCCAATACTCAACTAAAAGACACACAAGATGAACTCATACAGGCCGCTAAACTCACTGTCATTGGCAGTTTGTCTGCCAGTATTAACCACGAGCTAAATCAACCGCTGGCAGCATTGAGAAGTTATGCGCAAAACACCCAAACGTTTATTGGCCGTAATATGATTGATGATGCCAGCAGTAATATCAAAATAATGATAGAACTAACTGACAGGTTAGCCGATATCATTGGTCAATTTAAAAGCTTTACTCGCAAGTCTCAAGGTAAAGACAATGCCACTGAGATCAGTCAATCAATTGAGCAAGCTATTACGATTGTGCAACCAGAAATGGACAAACAAGGTATTAAGTTATCGTTAACACTGTTGAAAGGAAAATGCCAAATATGGGGCGACAGTGTCAGATTACAACAAGTGTTAGTTAACTTAATGAGTAATGCTATTGTTGCCATGCAGCAATCTAAAGACAAGCATTTACACATTGAGGTGTACTGCGACACCAAAGTGAACATTAGCATTCAAGACAGCGGTCCTGGTGTGAGAGAAAGCCAAATGAGTAAAATTTTTGAACCTTACTACACCACAAGTGAGCGCCAAGGGCTTGGATTAGGCTTGTCAATTTCTCAGCGAATCATTGAATCAATGCAAGGTTCAATCACGGTCGAAAATGCACAACAAGGCGGTGCAATTTTTCATATCATCTTACCGCTTTATTTACGTGAGGAAGTGTAAACGTGACCCAAATACAAGACATCAACGACTACCAGGTCATTATTGTTGATGATGAACCCCATATCGGTACCGTATTACAGCAGTTATTTAAACTTGAAAATATCAGTGCACTTGCCATTACCGACCCACAAACCATTGCAAGCTACATTACCCCTAACTGGGCCGGTATTGTTATCTCAGACGTTAATATGCCGCAACTCGATGGTTTAAGCCTGCTTCAACAACTAAAAAAGCAAGATAATGACCTTCCTGTTGTATTGTTAACTGGCTTTGGCGACATTGCTATGGCGGTTGATGCATTAAAAAAAGGCGCCTACGACTTTATTGAAAAACCCTTTAACAATGAACATATTCTTGATGTCACCAAGCGCGCATTAGACAAGCGATCGTTAACCTTAGAAAACCGTAAATTAAAACGAGAGCTTGAATCTCATATCGCTCCTGGGCCACGCATTTTAGGCAGCAGCCCAGGCGTAATGAAAATGCGTCACCTCATCGACCAGGTGCTCGACACACCAGCCGACATCATGCTCGAGGGTGAAACCGGTGCAGGCAAAGAGTTGGTTGCTCGTTATTTACATGACCATAGCTATCGAAACAAGGCCAATTTTGTCGCCATTAATTGCGGTGCAATACCAGAAAACCTAATAGAAAGTGAACTCTTTGGCGCCGAATCTGGAGCATTCACCGGTATCGATAAACGTCGAATTGGGAAATTTGAATACGCCAATGGTGGCACATTATTTTTAGATGAAATAGAAAGCACACCGATGTCTTTGCAGGTTAAATTGCTCAGAGTATTGGAAGACCGCAAAGTCGAACGCTTAGGCTCTAACACACCAATCGATTTAGACATTCGCGTCATTGCCGCCACCAAGTTAAACCTGCAACAGTTATGTGAACAAGGGCAATTTAGACAAGATTTACTCTATCGTCTTAACCTTGTCACGATTGTTATCCCGCCACTGCGAGAGCGCCTAGAAGACATTCCGTTATTGTTTTTACATTTTGCTCGCATTGCATCCGCGCGATACCACAAAGCGTTAATCGCCTTAACACCACAACAAACCATGGTGCTGACTTCGCATGACTGGCCGGGAAATGTTCGCGAGCTACGCAACCTAGCTGAACGTTATGTGCTTTTGGGTGCTGAGGCTGCTTTTGCTGGCAATTTAGATAGTCACACCACAATGCATACCAGTATGTCATTACAGCAACGAGTTGAGTTTTTTGAGCGCCTCTTGATTGAAGAAGCCCTCAGTCACAATAAAGGCAGTATAAAATTAACGATGGAACAACTCGAATTACCGCGTAAAACCTTATATGACAAAATGCGTAAGTTTGATCTTGACCGTAAACAATTTATCGAGAGTTAACTGGCTTTGGATACATCAATAACCTGTTGTTGATGTATCCCTAAACGCCAGATAGCCACTAGAAGCAGTGCTAAAAGACTCATCGATCCGACAACCACTCCATTCCATTCAGCTTCATGCCAAAATAGCATTAAATAAGGCCCTCCCAGAGATGCACCAAGATAGTAGCAACATAAATATAGCGATGTTGCCTTAGCTCGATGGCTGGTTGCACGGATTGCCACAAACGAATTACAACAACTATGAGTTAAGAAAAATCCGCAAGCACTGATCAAAAAGCCCACCACAATTGCAGCCAACGTATCAACCAGAGTCAACAATGTACCCGCGACCATCAAACATAACGCCACTCTAAATAATGGCATAGAGCCATAGCGCATAATCCATTTTGCAGATAAGTATGAAGCAAAGGTGCCACTTGAATAACATAAAAAAATCAATGTCGCATTAAAGCGACTTAACCCATAGGGTTCAGCCATGATGTGCAGCTGAATAAAGCTAAATTGATTCACCATCATCATAAATGCTAAGCCACCAATGGCATAAGCAAGCCGCATCTGAGAGTCTGACAGATGAAACATAAAGCCATTTATGTCTTGCTTTATTTTATGCATCAAAGTGACTTTTTGCTTTACCACTGGAGGCTTTATTTCTTTACGCGGCAATAAATACGTTACCAATGCCACCCCCATTAATGTCACCAAAAACACCAAGCCCATAGACGATTGCCACGATAAATTTTGTGCCATTAGGCCACCAAAAATCCGCCCGACAATGCCGCCCATACTATTGGCCATAATATAAACAGCTGCCGCTTTTAGCATAAAGTTAGGGGCTAATTGCTCTTTGAAATACGCCATCGAAATCGCAGGGACCGCGGCCAACAACACTCCTTGCAGTAACCGCACCCACACTAATTCATCGAATGTTTCGGCAAAAATCAATAATATATTCGACGCAGCAAGTAGCCACAAGCTCACCACGATAGGTGCTAAGCGGCCTATCCGATCAGACAACACAGCATAAAACAATAACGAAAAGGCAAGTGTAAAACTGGTTACTGACAACACTAATGTCGCCTTGGCGCCAGACACGTCAAAATGCTCAGCAATAGAGGGCAGCATGCCTTGCACTGTGTACAAATTAATGTAAATCACTACAGAAGCAATACACAATGCCCAAATTAAGCGGGTTTGTGCATGTGAACGATAAGTTGGCGCTAACTCTGTCATAAGCAACCTAAACAGCACATTAGGAGAGAAAACAGATTATTACCCGTCACAGATAGAGATCAATGACGGATAGGTAAGTTTGTGAAGTCGGTAATTTAATATGCTATTTAACGCGCTTCATCAATACTTCGGTGGTGTACTTATCGTTATTGATCACACGATACTTATCATAGGTTTGAAAAATGGCTTTTCCATTGTAAGTAATCATCGCCACCACGCCATAATCTACGCCGCTACTGATGAGCTCAGCAGGCAAAATAAATTTAAACGGCACTGGCGCCCTGGCCACATCAAAGTTTTTCTGAGAAATAATCACCCCAGGGCGATTAAAATCAATTATCGCGATATTAATTTTACAACCTTGTGGCAAGGCAATTTTTTCTAAATAACCAGCATAGCCATTCACGATTACAGGTTTAGGAGGCTCTACAGTCACACACGCACTCAGCATCACACTCAGTAGCGCAAAAATGCTCAACTTAAGCCATGGAATTAATTTCAGCATAACAGTGTCCTTACTCGTCATTTTGCTTAGTCGTCATTCTTAATAAACCTTCTTGTGTGGCCGAAGCAACAAGACGCCCTTGCCTATCAAAAAACTGGCCTGTCACAAAGCCTCGTCCGCCGCCCGCATTAGGACTTTCAATGCTATAGAGCAACCACTCCCCCATATTAAATGGCCGATGGAACCACATAGCATGATCGATTGTCGCTAAGCGCATTCCAGGTGTTAACACTGACACACTGTGAGGCTGAGCCGCGGTCACTAAAAAATTAAAGTCTGATGCATACGCCAACAGATATTCTTGAATATTATGATTACTCGGCACTTGTCCATTTGCCCGTAACCACACATAACGTTTAGGTTCATTCGTACCAGGTGCTAGCGGGTTAATCGGGTTCACAAGGCGCATTTCAATGGGTGAATCCGCCATAAACTTTTCAAGCATTTGTTTCGGCACTTTATCACGCATGGTCATGGCCAGCTCTTGCTGGTTCAACAATCCTTCTGGGCCGGGAACATCAGGCATTTGAGCTTGATGCTCAAAACCTTCTTCATACTTTTGAAACGAACAGGTCATGTAAAATATTGGCCGACCTTTTTGGATTGCTTTAACCCGGCGAGCACTAAAACTGCCGCCGTCGCGCATATTCTCAACGTCATAAACGATAGGTTGCTTTTCATCGCCTGCGCGCAAAAAGTAAGAATGTAAAGAATGTACATGTCGGTCTGCGCTAACAGTCTGTTTTGCCGCACTTAACGCTTGCCCCATCACCTGGCCACCAAAAACATGGCCAAACCCTAAATCTTGGCTTTGGCCGCGAAACAAACCATCTTCAAGTTTTTCTAGTGATAATAATGACAATAAATCGTTTAATACCTGACTCATAATACCTTCTATACAACAAAAATTAACGCGTTAAGGTTACCTTAGTTAAGCTTACGTTTTCTAGCTTATTTGTTGTTAAACAGTTGAATAAACGTCATCTGAAAGCAATTGGTAAAATAGTGATATAACGCAAAGATTCATATCAGCACCCTAATTGAATATTTGATATGATATTAGACAAGGCTAATCGACTCTGTGTATCACAATATTATGCAATCTAGTTCTATGCAATCATGGTTTATGGCTATTCGCCCACGCACATTACCCGCCGCTATTGGTCCATTACTCGTGGGAAATATGCTCGCTATTGGCTTGAGTCAATTTAGCTTACTCATCGCATTTACCTCAATGTTATGCGCTGTTTTACTGCAAATATCGGTTAATTTAGCCAACGATTACTTCGACTTTAAAAATGGCATCGATACCGAAGAGCGTATTGGGCCTGTTCGTGTCACCCAAAGCGGCATGATAGCACCACATCATGTCCGAAATGCCATGATAGGCTGCTTGTTAACGGCATTAATTGTTGGTTCTCTATTGATTGTGCATGGCGGCTGGCCGATTGCTATCTTAGCTGCTGCCTCTATTTTGGGTGCACTTTGTTACAGTGGTGGCCCTTACCCGCTAGCCTCTCACGGATTAGGCGAAATAGCCGCATTTGTCTTTTTTGGTCTAGTCGCTGTTGTAGGAAGTTATTATTTACAAGCAGGCACAACCACGATGACATCTTGGTTACTCGGCTGTGCTATCGGCTTTTTTAATGCTGCTATCATGCTGGTGAATAACACCCGAGATATTACAACCGACACCAAAGCGGGTAAAAATACCCTTGCGGTGCGCATTGGCGAAGCACAAGCAAAGGTTTTATATCAAAGCTTTGTATACTTACCCTTTGGGATCATTATTGCGGGTTTTTTGTTAGGCTCACTTGATGGTTTACCGGTATTACTGGCTGGCGTGTCCTTAGTCATTGCCCGCAATTTAAGCCGAGAGTTCCATAACAACTCGGGTGAAGCACTTAATCCAATACTTGGGCAAACAGCCAAGCTAACGATGATATTCAGTGTACTGTTTAGTGTGGGTTTATTCTTTTCTTTGCGTTGATAGCGTTAACCCTAGGGCCAGTTATTAACAAACACCATAAACAGCAGAAAGAAAAAAGGCGCCTCATACAATGAGACGCCTTTTTTATTGCTTAATCAGCCTATACTTTAGCTAATGTGCGCTGTTTGGCGCTCCAATCTAAATGGTATTTCTCACCTGCTGGCTTATCGGTACGCTCAAACGTGTGCGATCCAAAAAAGTCACGCTGACCTTGTAACAAGCTTGCCGGTAATGTCTCGCAGCGGTAACTGTCATAATAAGCAATTGCAGAACTAATACACGGTGCAGGAATACCCTGCATAACCGATGCTGCAACAGTTTTACGCCAATTAAGGTGTTTTTGCGACAATGTTTGGCTAAAAGTTTCAGCCATCAACAAGTTAGCAAGGTTTGCATCTTCTTGATAAGCCTGTGTGATTGACTGTAAGAAGGTCGCTCTAATAATACAACCCGCACGCCAAATCTTAGCAATTTCAGCAAAATCTAACGTCCAACTTTGCTCTTTTGCTGCCATCGCCATCAGCTGGAAGCCTTGGGCATAGCAACACACTTTAGCGCAATATAAAGCATCTTCAAGGTTAGCAATAAACTCTGCTTTTTCGGCATCATTAAATGCCACAGGTGCTGGGCCGGCTAACTTGGAACTTAACTGCATGCGCAAGGTTTTCTGGGTGCTAACAGCACGAGCATAAACAGCTTCTGCAATCGTTGGCGCTGGGCAACCAATTTGCAAGCTGCTCACTGCAGTCCATAAACCAGTACCTTTTTGGCCTGCTTTATCTAAAATCATTTCAACTAACGGCTTGCCGGTTAGCGGGTCATCTTGTTGTAAGACTTCAGCACTAATCCCCATAAGGTAACTGTTAAGAATACCTTTATTCCAACCATTGAACACATCACCGATGTCATGGGCAGACATGCCTAAGCCGTCACTGAGTAACTGGTAGGCTTCGCAAATAAGTTGCATATCCGCATATTCAATGCCGTTATGAACCATTTTAACGTAATGACCAGAACCAGCAGGACCAATATAAGTCGTACATGGCTCACCTTCAGTGACTGGATTGCCTGGCTCAAAACGCTCAATCGGTAAACCTGTTACAGGATCCACTTTAGCAGCAATGGCTTTCCAAATAGGTTCGACATAACGCCAAGCTTTTTCATCTCCACTAGGCATTAGCGATGGACCAAAACGTGCACCAACTTCACCTCCAGAAACGGCTGAACTAAAAAAGGTAAACTGACCTTTATACTGCGCTTCACGCGCAACAGTATCAGTCCATAAACTGTTACCCGTATCAATTACAATATCTTTCGCTTCAATACCTGCTTCAATTAATGATTTACAGACACCATCAACTGGCGCGCCAGCTGGAACAGATAAGACGATAACGCGTGGTTCAACCAGATTTTCGAGCATTTCTGAAAGATTATTACAGGCTTGCATACGTACCGCTACGCCCGCTTTTCGTTCACTTTCTTCTTGTGAGATTGCGGCATTGACTTTTTGGGTATCTAAATCAAAAACAGCAACATGATAGCCGTTATCCGCGATGTTTAGTGCAAGGTTCTTGCCCATCACACCAAGGCCAATAACGCCGACGTGAGATTGTTGGGTGTGGTTATTCATAGTGTATGTTTCCACAGGTCACAGAGATTAATCGCGTAGTGCGAATCCATTTGGGTGGCAATTATAGCGATTCTTGTAACTAAATTACCAGTCACAAAACGCGGAAACGCTGTTTTTTACAATGTATGCTCAATCTGTTTATTAGGAGATAACATCTTGTCACAATAGAAAAAACCATAAAAACACTCGGCTTTTATGGTTTTACTTTTAGCATAAAAAGTGGCTTTTTTGTGTTACAAAATGATTTATACCTTGGTTAACTCAGACGTTAACGCATTGGCATAGCCCATTTTTGTCAGCGCATTACGAACAATATCCAAGGTTTGCGGATCTTCAATCGTGGCTGGCATGGTGTATTCTTGGTTATCAGCAATCTTACGCATGGTCGCTCGCAAAATTTTACCCGAACGCGTTTTAGGCAGCTTTTGTACTGCACTGACTAATCTAAACGACGCGACGGGGCCAATTTCATGACGTACTAATGCAAGCAACTCTTTATAAAGCATATCATCGGATAACGTCACGCCATTTTTAAGCACCACTAAACCCAGAGGCACTTGGCCTTTAAGCTTATCTTGCACGCCAATTACCGCAGCCTCAGCAACGGCAGGATGTTGACACAATACTTCTTCAAAACGGCCCGTCGATAAACGGTGTCCGGCAACATTAATGATGTCATCAATACGGCTCATAATGTATAAATAGCCATCTTCATCAATATAACCCGCATCTCCAGTTAAGTAATAACCTGGGTACATCGACAAGTAACTGTCAATATAACGTTTATCATTTTGCCATAATGTCGTAAGCGTACCCGGTGGTAGGGGCTGTTTAATCACCACATTTCCGCTTTCGTTAGTGGCCACTTGTTCTCCCATTGCATCAAGAATTTCTACTTGATACCCAGGAACCGCTCTAGCGGGTGATCCCGCTTTAATCTCAATGGGATCGGTACCCATTAAGTTGGCGGCAACTGGCCAGCCTGTTTCTGTTTGCCACCAATGGTCAACAACAGGTTTGCCCAAATGTTGCTGACTCCAATTTAATGTTTCAGGATCGCAGCGCTCGCCAGCTAAGTACATCTGCTTCAGGCAAGATAAGTCAAACTGTTTAATAAATTCACCGTCTGGATCTTCTCGCTTAATTGCACGAATAGCCGTCGGCGCGGTAAAAAAGCTTCGCACTTGCTTTTGTTCGATAATACGCCAAAAAGCACCAGCATCGGGAGTACCAATAGGCTTCCCTTCGTACATTATGGTCGTCGCACCCACCAGCAATGGCCCATAAACAATATATGAATGCCCTACCACCCAACCCACATCCGATGCAGCCCAAAACACATCACCGACACCAACGTCATAGATGTGCTTCATTGACCATGCTAAGGCAACAGCATGACCACCATTATCACGAACAACGCCTTTAGGTTGCCCTGTTGTTCCCGAGGTATAGAGCACGTACAGAGGGTCTGTAGCATCAAGGGCGACACAATCGGCATCTGGCGCATCTATTAATGCTTCATACCAATCGACATCACGGGGTGCGTTGAGCTCAGCCTGATATTCAGTTCGATTTAAAATAATGCAATGTTTTACTTTATGCTTTGCTTGAGACAAAGCGTCATCTAATAAAGGCTTATAAGGCACTACGCCAGAAGGCTCAATGCCACACGAGGCAGATAAAATTAATGTCGGTTTAGCATCGTTAATACGAGTCGATAATTCATTCGCGGCAAAACCACCAAACACCACAGAATGAATCGCACCAATTCGCGCACACGCCAGCATGGCATAAGCGGTTTCTGGCACCATAGGCATGTAAATGACAACGCGATCGCCCTTAGTCACACCCAATGATGTCATTAATCCCGCAAGGCGTTTAACTTGAGCCAATACAGAGTTATAGCTAATAGAATATTCGTTTTGGGTAACAGGACTAATATAATGAATCGCTGTTTGTTCACCTCGGCCAGCAAGTACATGGCGGTCAACGGCATTAAAACAGGTATTCATTTTGCCATCGGCAAACCAGCGATAAAAAGGCTTGTTACTGTCGTCTAACACTGTCTTGGGTGCGACGTCCCAACTAATAGCCTCTGCAGCTTGTTGCCAAAAGACATCGGGCTCGGCTATCGATTGTGCGTGCATTGATAGTCCTAAATCAGCCATATTGCTCTCCATTAATTAGCTTGTATTGTAATGATTATGAGCAGAATTCATTAAATAGCCCTATTAGACAAAGGGATAATAGCCAAGTCAATCCTTGAAAAAACCTTTAGTTTCAATCAAGTGTTTAACATTCAACAGCAAACTTCACCCCGAGATAAAAACCACAATATAACAGATACTTAATGTATAATACGTTCGTAACTGGCAAGCAAATTTAACACTATTGAACGCCACAAACAGCCAAAAAACACCCCGCAAACTTTACCTTTACGTAAACTTCATATATCTTGCATCAAAAGAAACACTTTTGGTGACATGATGAGCACAACCCACATTCCTCAATCAACATATTCAATCAGTGACTTATCAAAAGAATTTGATATCACCACCCGCAGTATTCGTTTTTACGAAGACCAAGGCTTGATTAAACCTAAGCGTCGCGGGCAAACCCGAATTTATAGCCTGAAAGACCGAGTTCGTTTAAAACTTATTTTACGCGGCAAACGCCTTGGATTTTCGTTAGCAGAAACACGACGTTTATTTGAACTTTACGACGCCGATAAAAGCAGCTCAACTCAACTACAAACTATGCTTGATTTGGTTAACGAGAAAAAATCGTCTCTACAGCAGCAAATGGACGACATTAAAGTCGTGTTAATGGAGCTCAATTCAGCTGAACAGCAATGTAAAGCGGCATTAGAAGATAATTCAGCTAAGAAAAACAAATAATCAAACAATAACAAATGGCTGACTCAATTCGGCCAACGTTTAACCACTGCCAAAAACGCATCCATAACGCGTTGGCAGCCAATATTTTGCAGACAATAATAAAATTCAACAGGACACAAGCAAATGAGCGACTTATATACCAGCTTAAACTTTGGCTTAGGTGAAGATGTAGATATGTTACGTGATGCCGTACGTGGTTTTGCCGCTAACGAAATCGCCCCTATGGCTGCCCAAGTCGATATCGACAATGCCTTTCCTAATCAATTGTGGCCAGTACTTGGCGATATGGGTTTATTAGGTGTCACTGTTGCTGAGCAATATGGCGGCGCTAACATGGGCTATCTTGCTCACGTTGTCGCAATGGAAGAAATCTCCCGCGCATCAGCCTCTATTGGGTTAAGTTATGGTGCTCACTCAAACTTATGTGTCAACCAAATTAACCGTAATGGTAATGACGCGCAAAAAGCTAAATATTTACCCAAGCTTGTCAGTGGCGAACACATTGGTGCCCTTGCCATGAGCGAACCCAACGCGGGTTCGGATGTAGTGTCAATGAAGCTAAACGCACGCAAACAAGGCGATCGTTACATCCTTAACGGCAATAAAATGTGGATCACTAACGGCCCTGATGCCCACACTTATGTGATTTACGCCAAAACCGACATAGAAAAAGGCGCACATGGCATTACCGCGTTTATCGTTGAGCGTGGATCGAAAGGATTTAGCCAGGCGCAAAAACTCGACAAGTTAGGTATGCGCGGATCGAACACTTGTGAATTGGTGTTTGAAGACTGTGAAGTGCCAGAAGAAAACATCTTAGGCGGCCTCAACAATGGCGTAAAAGTGCTGATGAGCGGCCTTGATTATGAACGCGTCGTCTTATCGGGCGGTCCATTAGGCATTATGTCTGCCTGTATGGACATCGTGGTGCCTTACGTTCATGAACGTGAACAGTTTGGTCAATCAATTGGTCAATTCCAACTAGTGCAAGGCAAGTTAGCCGATATGTACACAGGTATGAATGCTGCACGCTCATATGTTTACAGTGTGGCTAAATCTTGTGACCGTGGTGAAACCACTCGCAAAGATGCCGCTGGCGCGATTTTATACAGTGCAGAACTTGCCACTAAAATGGCTTTAGATGCGATTCAATTGCTGGGCGGCAATGGCTATGTTAACGAATACGCCACAGGCCGTTTATTGCGCGACGCTAAGCTTTACGAAATTGGTGCAGGCACCTCAGAAATTCGCCGCATGTTAATTGGTCGCGAATTGTTTAACGAGTCAAAGTAACCAACATTTCAGTACGAAGGCGGCATATCAAGCGTGTCATGTCGCCTTAATCAAGCCCCCTATTTTTTGCTTCATTAAGGATATAGAAATGACGCAACTGAGCAGCCGTATCAATCCTCGCAGTGACGAATTTAAAGCCAAGTCAGACAGCATGGCGTTATTGGTCGATGATCTTCAACAAAAACTAAAAAAAATCGAACAAGGTGGCGGCCCTGTGGCATTAGAACGCCATTTATCTCGTGGTAAATTATTACCGCGCCAGCGGGTTGAAAAACTACTCGACCCAGGTTCACCTTTCTTAGAAATATCGCAATTTGCAGCTTACGAAGTCTATGACGAAGAAGTTCCAGCCGCTGGCGTGATTGCCGGTATTGGCCGCGTCAGCGGTGTTGAGTGCATGATTATCGCTAACGATGCCACCGTAAAAGGCGGCACTTACTACCCTATTACCGTTAAAAAGCATTTGCGTGCGCAAGATATTGCTAGCCGTTGCCACTTACCATGTATCTACCTAGTCGATTCAGGCGGCGCGAATTTACCGCGCCAAGATGAAGTGTTTCCAGACCGCGATCATTTCGGCCGAATTTTCTATAACCAAGCGCAAATGTCAGCCAAAGGCATTCCACAAATTGCCGTGGTGATGGGCTTGTGTACCGCAGGCGGTGCTTATGTGCCTGCAATGGCCGATGAGTCTATTATTGTTAAAGATCAAGGCACCATCTTTTTAGCTGGTCCTCCTTTAGTGAAAGCCGCGACAGGTGAAGAAGTCAGTGCAGAAGAACTTGGCGGTGCAGAAGTTCACACTAAAATATCGGGTGTTGCCGATCATTTAGCCCAAAATGACGACCACGCGCTTGAGCTTGCTCGCCGTGCAGTACTGCATCTAAACCATCAAAAAGAAATCAAAAGCTTATTAAGCCCAGTCAAACCACCTAAGTTCGACATCCATGAATTGTACGGCATTGTCGGTACCGATCTTAAAAAGCCGTTTGATGTAAAAGAAGTGATTGCCCGCGTGGTTGATGACTCTGACTTTGACGAATTTAAAGCCAACTACGGCGCAACTCTCGTATGCGGTTTTGCGCGTATTCACGGTTACCCAGTTGGTATTGTCGCCAATAACGGCATTTTGTTTTCTGAGTCTGCGCAAAAAGGCGCTCACTTCATAGAACTGTGTTGCCAACGTAAAATCCCGCTGTTATTCCTGCAAAATATTACCGGCTTTATGGTGGGTAAAAAGTACGAACACGAAGGCATTGCCAAACATGGCGCCAAAATGGTGACTGCAGTGTCTTGTGCCAATGTGCCTAAATTTACCGTGATTATCGGTGGCAGTTATGGCGCGGGTAACTACGGTATGTGTGGACGCGCATTTGAACCGACCATGATGTGGATGTGGCCAAACGCGCGTATTTCGGTTATGGGTGGCGAACAAGCTGCTGGCGTATTAGCCACAGTGCGCCGTGATGGTTTAGCCCGCAAAGGGGTTGAATGGTCGGCAGAAGATGAGCAAGCCTTCCGTAAACCAATTGTTGATCAATACGAAAAAGAAGGTCATCCGTATCATGCCAGTGCGCGACTTTGGGATGATGGCATTATTGATCCAGCACAAACCCGCGATGTTGTTGGCTTAGCCTTATCGGCAGCATTAAATGCTCCTATTGAAGACACCCGCTTTGGGGTGTTCCGCATGTAATTGTGCGGTTAATTCTGCTAATAAGGAGTAATAAATAATGTTATCAAACCAATATAATTTCATTGAATGCCGCTTAGAACAAGGGGTAGCAGAGCTCATTTTAAACCGAGTTGAAGTGCATAATGCCTTTGATGAAGTGATGATTAGCGAGATGATCCAGGCTATCGAACACTTTGCCAAAGACAGTCAATGCAATATGTTGATATTGCGTGCTAATGGCAAAAATTTCAGTGCTGGCGCCGACCTTAATTGGATGCGCAAACAAGCACAGATGGATTTTGAGCAAAACCTTACGGATGCCCACGAGCTTGCCAAGCTGATGCATGTACTCGACAAGTTTCCTAAACCCACCATTGCCTTGGTACAAGGCGCAGCCTTTGGTGGTGCATTAGGGCTGATTTGCTGCTGCGATATTGCCATTGCTAACACTCGCGCCAGTTTTTGTTTAAGCGAAGTCAAACTCGGGCTTATCCCTGCTGTGATAAGCCCGTATGTGGTTCGTGCTATGGGTAATCGCCAATCACGCCGCTTTATGCTGACCGCTGAACGCTTTAGTGCTGATGTTGCTTTAACACATCAAGTTATTCACGAAATTAACGATGACTTAGATGCTGCGGCGACCCCTTTTATCGCCGCATTTAATGCCAACAGCCCTCAGGGCATGGCATGGGCAAAAAATCTCGTATCGTATTTAGAAAACGGCGTGATAGACGACGCTACGCTCAATTTTACCAGCGAGCAGATTGCTCGTATTCGTGTGTCAGATGAAGGTCAAGAAGGCCTTAATGCTTTCTTTGAAAAACGTACGCCTATATGGCAAGCCGCTAAATCTGATCCACAAGGAGCCTAATAATGTTTACCAAATTACTGATTGCTAATCGTGGTGAAATTGCTTGCCGTATTATTAAAACCGCGCAAACCATGGGTGTTCGCACCATCGCCCTTTATTCCGATGCCGACAAAGATGCCCGCCATGTGGCCATGGCAGATGAATCGTTTTACTTAGGTGGCAGCGCCCCAGCCGACTCATATTTAAAAGCTGATTTAATTATTGAGATAGCTAAAAAATCGGGCGCGGAAGCCATTCATCCTGGTTATGGCTTTTTATCTGAAAATGCTGAATTTGCCCGTAAGTGCGAACAAAACGGTATTGCTTTTGTTGGCCCAGGTAGCGATGCGATTGATGCCATGGGCAGCAAAAGTGCCGCCAAAGACATCATGTCAAAAGCCAATGTGCCCTTAGTGCCGGGTTATCATGGCGACGATCAAACCGATGCCACCTTAATCGCCGAAGCAAAAGCTGTTGGCTTCCCGTTACTGATTAAAGCGGCCTACGGCGGCGGTGGTAAAGGAATGCGCATCGTTGAAAACGACGGTGAAATTCTTGAAGCCATAAAATCTGCACGCCGTGAAGCCAGCTCGTCATTTGGCAATGACAAACTGTTAATGGAGCGCTACTTACGTCAACCTCGTCATGTTGAAGTACAAGTGTTTGCTGACACTCAAGGCAATGCAATTTACTTATCAGACCGTGACTGTTCTATCCAACGTCGCCATCAAAAAGTGGTTGAGGAAGCACCAGCCCCCGGTTTGTCTGATGAGCTTCGTGCACAAATGGGTAATGCTGCAGTGGCTGCAGCTAAAGCCATTGATTATGTTGGCGCGGGCACCGTTGAGTTTTTACTCGATACCGACAACAGCTTTTATTTCATGGAAATGAACACTCGTTTGCAAGTAGAGCATCCGGTTACCGAAATGGTGACAGGCCAAGACTTAGTAAAATGGCAGCTCGTTGTCGCCAGTGGTGGTGAATTACCACTGCGCCAGGATGAAGTGCGTATACATGGGCATTCATTTGAAGTCCGCATTTACGCAGAAGATCCGCAAAACGAATTTTTACCTGCCAGCGGCAAGCTCAACTTTTTACGTGAACCAGAACAAAACCGCCATGTACGGATTGATTCCGGTATTCGTGAAAACGATGTCATCAGTAACTTTTACGACCCGATGATCGCCAAGTTGATTGTGTGGGACGAGTCACGCCCGCGCGCGCTGCAACGTTTAGTCCATGCGCTTGAGTCATACCAAATCAGTGGCCTTAAACATAACATCGAGTTTTTAGCCAACATTGCAGAGCACCCAGCCTTTGCTGCGGTAGACTTCTGTACTGACTTTATTGAGCGCTATGGCGACACCTTAATTGGTGATGCTGCTATTGAAGCAGATACCGCGTTAGCACTAGCAGGACTTTTTCAAGTGCTGTCACGCAAGCAAGCGGCAAAAGCGTTGGCCATAAATAGCGCCGACCCGTATTCACCTTGGGGCCAAGTCAGCGGCTTTAGACTCAACAGTTCAAGCGTACATCATGTGTCATTATTAACAGACGCTGCTAGCGATGTTCAACAACATGATTTGTTACTGACCGCCGTTGGTGAGCAATATCATTTGTGTTTACACGACCAAGTGTTGAGCTTAGCGGGAGAGCTAAAAGCCGATTTACTGCTTGCAGAAATAAACGGTCATAAAAGCAAAATCCCTGTGAGCCATCAAGGCGATGACTTTACGTTATTTTTACCTTCTGGCAGTTATCACTTTAAAGCCATTTTGGCTCAAGTGGTCGAGGAAGTGGTAAACCATGCAGATAAGCTTAAAGCACCAATGAATGGCACGGTTGTGACGCACTTAGTAGAAGTTGGCGAGCAAGTTAAAGCAGGCCAAGGCTTATTAGTGATGGAAGCGATGAAAATGGAATACACCATCGAGGCGCCATTTGATGGCGTGGTCAGTGAGTTTTATTTCCAAAGCGGTGAGCTTGTTAGCGATGGCGCACAACTGTTAAACGTTGAACCATTAGCCTCTGAAGCTAACGTCGAGGAAGCATAAATGTTACCGACTAAAGTGAGCATTTTCGAAGTCGGCGCGCGTGACGGTTTACAAAACGAAGTGCCGGTGACCACTGCAGACAAACTCACGCTAATCACACAACTTGCCGATGCTGGTGTTAAACGTATTGAAGCAGGCAGTTTTGTGTCACCTAAATGGGTGCCACAAATGGCAGACTCGAATGATGTATTGCGTCAAATAAAGCGTAAACCAGGTGTCGTTTACAGTGCATTAACACCTAATCTAAAAGGGTTTGAATTAGCCCTTGCTGCAGGTGCGGATGAAGTGGCTATTTTTGGCGCAGCATCAGAAAGTTTTAGTCAGAAAAATATCAATTGCTCTATCGATGAGTCAATTGCGCGCTTTGCACCACTTATCGAAGCGGCACAAAAGCACAACATCCGGGTTCGTGGTTATGTATCTTGTGTGCTGGGTTGCCCATACGAAGGCGACATTGCTGTTAGTGAGGTTGCGAGAGTCTCTGAGATCCTTTACCAAATGGGTTGTTACGAAATCTCATTAGGCGACACCATCGGCGTGGGTACGCCCATTAAAGCGCGGCAAATGGTAGAAGCTGTCGCCAAATTGGTGCCAATTGACAAATTAGCTCTGCATTTTCATGACACCTACGGTCAAGCGTTAGCCAACATACTTGCCTGCCTTGAAACCGGTGTCAGCGTGTTTGATGCCTCGGTGGCCGGCCTTGGTGGTTGTCCATACGCAAAAGGCGCATCGGGCAATTTAGCCACTGAAGATTTAGTCTACATGCTCCATGGCATGGGGATCGATACCGGCATTGATCTCGCTAAGCTTGCGCTGGCGGGCGACAACATTAGCCGTGCATTAGGGCGTGTTAGTGGGTCTAAAGTGGCAAATGCAATCAGAACATAATCACATATACTCACACTGGTTAGCAGAAAAATACTCACCGTTGTGAACATAACAATAAGGACAACAAGATGGCAGGATTCAATAAAGTCGTCCACAGCTATGAAGAAGCACTAGCAGGACTGAATGACGACATGACCATTATGGTCGGCGGGTTTGGTTTGTGTGGTATTCCAGAAGGCTTAATTAACCACATGGTTAAATTGGGTGTAAAAGGCTTAACCGCGATTTCAAACAATGCTGGGGTTGATGATTTTGGTTTAGGTTTATTGCTAAAACAACATCAAATTTCGACCATGATAGCCTCTTATGTTGGCGAAAATGCCACCTTTGAACAACAAATGTTGTCAGGTGAGCTCAATGTCATACTCACGCCGCAAGGCACATTGGCCGAGAAAATTCGGGCTGGCGGCGCCGGTATTCCGGCATTTTTCACCGCAACTGGTTACGGCACGCCGATAGCTGACGGTAAAGAAACCCGTGAAATTAAAGGTCGTCATTACGTATTAGAAGAATCATTGACGGCAGATTTTGCCTTAGTTCGCGCGTGGAAAGCCGACACTATGGGTAATTTAGTGTTTCGTAAAACCGCCGCTAACTTTAATCCAATGATGGCCACTGCGGGTAAAATTACCGTAGTCGAAGCGGAAGAGATTGTAGAACCAGGCGAGCTCGATCCAGACCATATCCATACACCCGGTATTTATGTTGACCGCGTCATCAAAGCCAGCTTTGAAAAACGTATTGAGCAACGTACCGTCAAAGCTGCGAAATAAGGGAGATAACACCATGGCACTGACCAGAGAACAACTCGCCCAGCGCGTAGCAAAAGAATTACAAGACGGCTTTTACGTTAATTTAGGTATTGGGATCCCTACCCTTGTGGCTAACTATATTCCGCAAGGCATGCAAGTGATGCTGCAATCTGAAAATGGTTTACTCGGCATGGGCGAGTTTCCGACAGAAGAAAACATTGATGCCGACCTTATCAACGCCGGCAAACAAACGGTTACCGCAGTGGCTGGCGCGTCATTCTTTTCATCAGCAGAAAGCTTTGCGATGATCCGTGGCGGTCACGTTGACTTAACGGTACTAGGTGCATTTGAAGTGGATGTTAATGGCTCTATCGCCTCATGGATGATCCCAGGCAAGCTGATTAAAGGCATGGGCGGCGCAATGGATTTAGTCGCTGGTGCTGATAATATTATTGTCACCATGATGCATGCCGACAAACACGGTAATTCGAAATTATTATCTACATGTGAATTGCCATTAACGGGCTACGGTTGCATTAAACGCGTCATTACCGATTTAGCCTTTATGGAAATTAAAGACGGTGCATTCCATCTTTTAGAGCGCGCACCAGGCGTGTCGGTTGAAGAAATTGTCACAAAAACAGCAGGTAAGCTAGTGGTACCAGAGCATGTCCCAGAAATGACGTTTTAAAATTTAAGTGTTATTTGCAATAAGCCCGGTTTTTACCGGGCTTTTTTTTATCGGTCGTTAAACATTATTCTTCGGTTGGGATAACCAATACATTACTGCGCATACGACTTAAAATCTCTTCTGCTGTATTGCCAATAATTCGTCCTAACAACCCTTGGCGCTGCCTTGCTCCTACTACAAAATATTGGCTTTTTAAGCGACAGGCTAATTCAAACAAACACAATTCTGGCTCACCGGTAATGATGTGCATGCAATCAGCATCAACACCTATTTCAGCAATTTTTTGTTTATGCTCGGCATACGCTTTTTTCACCAAAGCATTAATATCAAGCAAATCCATATCGCGCACAATTTGTGGAATTCTGAGTACGTAAGCGACATGTAGCATTGTCCCCGTCGCTTTAGCAAACTGCTTTCCATGGGCAATCACGGCATCATTAAGGCGTTGTTTGGCAGGGTTACTGGTGCCTAAGTCGATTGAGATTAAGGTCGTTTGTCCATTATTGAGTGGATTGTTGGTGAGCAATAATAAAGGCACTGTCGTATGGCGAATAAGCTGCCAGTCGGTAGGTAAATAATGGTCGGCATGGTGAACGGCTTTAACCATTAAATCAAAACCATGACGCTGAGCATGGCTGCAAGCATGTTCAAAAAGGTATTTACTCCAAATCACATGTAATGGCACATCTTCAGCATCAAGCGTATCTAAATGGGCTTGTAATTGTTTTTCTCGTTGAGTCATCAAAGCTTTTTGGGCCACTCCGGCCAACCTTGGGTTGTCACGGTCGGCACCACTTAAATAAGCATAAGTATAAGCAAACACTTCGGCTTGTTTATTTAATTGTTTCGCTAACGCCAACCCATGCGCAACAGCATCTGTGTGCGCGCTTTCCATTTGAGCAATCACAAACATTTTGTTCATTTAAATCTCCTTTATGGGACGTGTTAATGACTCATTTGCATCCTAAACACATTGGCTGATACTGATATCGCTGCGGTGCTATCTCAGTAAAAGTCTGCTCATCATCTAATCAAAATCTGACCGGCTCAATTGTTCAATCACTGAATCAAAAGCCAAGTAAAAATAGCGGCTACATAGACAAAAAACATTCTCAATAAACGTGAGCTAGTAACTATCTTTAGCTTAGCTAATAGCGTAAGTTTGTGCATAAGTATCGGTGTAAAAATTGATCAACATCAACTTTGTTAGACCAAAACTATCAAATACATATTGCCCAACTTAAGGAAAATGAGATGGCAATAGACAGCTTTGTAATGGCACTTTTTCTCATTCTAGTTGGCGGCCGCTTATTTGGTGAGTTGAGTGCACGATTTGGGTTTCCTAGCGTGGTGGGAGAAGTCACCGCTGGGATCATTATTGGCCCGTCACTGCTCAATTGGGTTACCCCACACAGCACTTTAGCCATCATTGCCGAGTTAGGTGTGATATTGCTGTTATTCGATATCGGCTGCGAAACCTCAATCAAACATCTGGCTAATTCTGGCCACAAAGCAATGCGTGTCGCGCTACTCGGCATTGCGATGCCGTTATTGGCTTGTGGTATTGCCAGCATGTATTGGCTTTCGATTCCTCCTTTTACCGCATTATTTTTTGGTTGCGCCCTCACAGCCACCAGCATTGGTATTTCAATGCGGGTATTAAGCTTAAATAATCAAACTCAAAGTGTGGCAGGGCACATTATTCTTGGTGCGGCGGTTATCGACGATATCGTTGGGGTGATTTTATTAAGCGTATTGTTTAACTTTGCCTCATCAGGCGAGTTTGCTATTGGCTCAACTCTAGTGCTATTTGCCATGATTGCAGCGTTTATCATTCTTAGCCCACCGTTAGTGAGAACCATCATTTATTTAACCCGCTGGTTGCATCTTAAAGCCAGTATTCCGGGGTATGAAGTCATGGTCGTTATGGCATTAATTTGCCTCTTCGCTTGGTTAGCCCACTGGTTTGGCACACCCGCCATTTTGGGCGGCTTTGCCGTAGGTATGGGCTTATCGAGACAATTCACCTCCCCCTTTAATCGGTATCTTAAAAACCCTTTTGCTTTTACTCATAAACTCGAAGAGTCTGCCAAACCATTGGTGCAATTATTTAGCCCGGTCTTTTTTGTGTACGTGGGGATTAGCCTTGATCTTAGTCAGCTTGATTTGAGCTTAATGGGAATACTGCTGTTACTTGGATTAACCTTAATTGCAGTCGCAGCCAAGTTTGTTGCAGGTCTAACAGCGAGTTCCGATTGGCGAGAACGGTGTATTGTCGGCTCGGCGATGGTTCCCCGTGGTGAAGTCGGGTTAGTGTTTGCTGAAATGGGCCGACAGCTTGGAGTCATTCACGCTAAAGAATTCGCGATTTTAGTTATGGTGATTGCCTTAACGACCCTTGTTGGACCGCTAATGTTAAAATTGACGTTACGTCGAAAAGCCAAATAAACCGCGCCGTTATTGCAGTATATATTGCAGTGCTTTGTCTAAATTCACATCGTTTGGATCGGCGGTATGCGTAATCCATACAATATGGCCACTACGATCAATAAACACTGTAGTGGGCGTACCTTTGACTTCGTATAGCTCGGCCACTTTATCACCCTTGACTAACGTTATCATCCCGACACCACGGTCAAGCAAACTTTGGGCTGGATTTGCATCAGCATCTTCGTTAAAACTGATGCCTATCATCTGTAAATCGGTATGTTGATATTTAAGTCGAAGTTTTTCTAAACCGGGCTGTAATTTTTTACAATAAGGGCACCAAGTTGCCCAAAAGTGAATGACGACAGGCTTGCCAGCATAGTCACTCAAACTGACGTGCTCGCCATCGGCGGTCGATAACGTAAAGTTAGCGGCAACCGACTCATTAAGCTGCGCCGCGGCATGAGTAACATGCAACGGCAACATTAACAAGATTAACATCCCCAATATTGACCCAAATACCTTCATATCTCGCCCTGTGTTATGCGTTAACTTGCACACTGACTTTATGTCGCATTCAAGTTATTTATTGATTACATCAATAGACCCGACTTAAGCCATTTAGTATTCGCTGACATATGATCTTTTACAGATGAATATGGGTATTAATATTCACAGTCAACAAATCGTGACGTTAACACCCTACAAATAAGTTTACGCTTACGTAAAAATAATACTGAGTTTTTACTCGAAATTGGGTATGTTATATACACTGACACCATCTGATTGGACCAGTAACAATTAACAAGCTAGTTACTGGCAACATTGCGTTAACCATAACCAAGGAATGATCTTATGCCTATTTACCAAGCTCCTCTGCGTGATTATCAATTCATATTGTCTGAATTGCTGAATATCTATCAACAAACTGATTTACGCGGTTTTGATGAAATAGATGCGGATCTCACTGATGCGATTTTGCAAGGTGTTGCCGACTTTACCACCGACATTATGCTGCCACTCAATGCCAGCGGTGACTTAGAAGGCTGTAAACTGGTTGACGGCAAGGTCATTACACCAAAAGGGTTTAAGCAAGCTTACAAACAATATGTAGAAGATGGTTGGGCGACGTTAACTTGCGATCCTGAATTTGGCGGCCAAGGCTTACCTGAAGTGATTGGCACCTTTGCGACTGAAATGAAAACCGCGACGAATATGGCCTTTGCTATGTATCCAGGGTTAACCCATGGCGCTTATTCGGCGATTCATGTGCACGGTAGCGATGCGCTGAAACAAAAGTACTTAGCCAAATTGGTCAGCGGCGAATGGACTGGCACCATGAACTTAACCGAGTCTCATGCCGGTACAGATTTAGCATTATTACGCACAAAAGCGGTGCCTGCGGGTGATGAGTTATTTGCCATTAGTGGTGAGAAAATCTTTATTTCATCGGGCGATCACGATCTTGCCGACAATATTATTCATTTAGTATTAGCTCGCCTACCCGATGCGCCAGAGGGCGTTAAAGGCATTTCGTTGTTTGCAGTGCCTAAATTTTTAGTCAATGCAGATGGCAGCCTAGGCGCAGCAAACACATTAAGTGCTACCGGTTTAGAACATAAAATGGGCATTCACGGTAATTCAACGTGTGTGATGCATTTTGACGGCGCAATCGGTGAGCTCGTTGGCGCGCCACATCAAGGTCTAAAAGCCATGTTTACCATGATGAACCAGGCACGTTTAGGCGTGGGGATTCAAGGTTTAGGCGTATCAGATATTGCGTACCAAAATGCTCTTGTTTATGCCAAAGAGCGTATTCAAGGCCGTGCATTAAGCGGTGTTAAGCAGCCTGAGCAAGCTGCTGATTCATTACTCGTACACGGTGATGTTCGCCGTATGCTGTTATCACAAAAGTCGTTCAATGAAGGTACACGCGCATTAATGGGCCAACAAGCATTATGGCTGGACCAAGCTGAGCGTCATACCGATCCTGCACAAGCAAAACAAGCCTCCGCCCTTGCTGCGCTATTCACTCCCATTGTTAAAGGGTTTGTCACCGATCAAGGCTTTAAAGCTTGTGTTGATGCCCAGCAAGTTTATGGCGGCCATGGTTATATTAATGAATGGGGCATGGAGCAGTTTGTCCGTGATATCCGTATCGCGATGATTTATGAAGGCACTAACGGTGTACAGGCGCTTGATTTAGTCGGTCGTAAATTATTGGCAGACAAAGGTGCGGCATTAACGCTATGGTCTGGCATGGTCAAAGAGCTCGTGCAGCAATATGCCACTAATGATGCAATGAAACCTTATCTTGCAGGGTTAATGGATGCGGCAGGCGATCTTGAAAAAGCCACCGGCTTTATTGTGCAGTCAGCCAGCAAGAACCCTGATTTAATTGGCGCAGCATCAATGGCTTATATGCAGTTGTTTGGTATTACAGCACTAGCGTGGATGTGGACTCGCATTGCAGCAACATCATTAGCCGCATTAGAAGCAGGTACAGAAGAGGCTAGCTTTTACCAAGCTAAACTTAAAACGGCACAATTCTTTATGAGCTATTGGGGTAGCCAAACCCGCAGTTTACGCAAACAAATTGAATCAAGCAGTGCTGATATTGTTGATTTCGCAGAAGCCGATTTTTAATATTCGCCGAAGCCGATTTTAATAAATAGTGACACACAAAAAAGCCGCATCAATTAACTTGAAGCGGCTTTTTTATTTGGTTAAGTTAGGTTTAATTTAATCCCACAAAAACTCACGAAAATGCTTACGACAAACCGACTCGTAACTCTCGTTACCGCCAATGGCAACTTGCTCGCCTTCACGCATTGGTTTACCGTCATGATCAAGACGCACGACCATGTTAGCTTTACGACCACAATGACAAATCGTTTTAAGCTCAACTAATTTGTCGGCCCAGGCTAATAAATATTGGCTACCAGGAAATAATTCTCCTTGGAAGTCATTACGAAGACCGTAACACAATACAGGAATATCCATATTATCGACCACATGGGTAATCTGCCTCACCTGTTCTTTACTTAAAAACTGGCTTTCATCAATCAATACGCAATGAATTTTTTGTTCATTATGAGACGTCGAAATTAACTCTATTAAATTATCAGTACTACCAAATATCTGCGCATCTGTTTCGATACCAATACGTGATGATACTTTGCCAACACCATAACGATTGTCTATCGATGCCGTCATCACTAAAGTATGCATCCCGCGCTCGCGGTAATTATAAGAAGACTGTAGTAATGAAGTCGATTTACCGGCATTCATTGCCGAATAATAAAAGTACAGTTGTGCCAAAATTATGCGTCCTAATAGTTGGTCTGTTTATGTTGCATATAGTAACTGTTTTAACATGACAACGACAAACAAAAATGCCGTATTCGTTATGAGTACGGCATTTTTAACGACAGCAACACAGGCTGTATTTATCGATTAATCTTAGGGCTAACGATTATTTTTTTGCCCAAAAGTGCAATATTACGATGCTAATAACAAACAACACACTACAACTAATTAAACCTGCCACCAATGAGCCCGTAAAACCTAAAACGGTATAACCGACTAAGCTAATAAACGCAGTAATGAGTGCGTAAGGTAATTGAGTCACCACATGGTCAATATGATGGCAACTGGCGCCTGTCGATGACAAGATAGTGGTATCCGATATCGGTGAGCAATGATCGCCAAATACCGCGCCAGACAACACCGCAGCCAACATTGGCAACATCATGGTACTGTCACTTCCCATCGCCATGTCTGCGGCAATAGGCAACATAATGCCAAACGTGCCCCAACTTGTACCCGTCGAAAATGCAGTAATACCCGCTAACAAGAATAACACTGCTGGAAGTAAGGCAAATGGAATATTGTCAGTGGCTAAACTTGCCATGTATTTACCGGTTTCAAGCTGACCAATCACACTCGCAATCGTCCATGCAAACAGTAAGATATAAATAGCCGGCAACATTGAGCGTGCGCCCACTGTCATGCCTTTGACTAACATCGACCATTCGACTTTCTGCTGAATGGCAAGTCCTACGGTAGCAATAAAGCCAACAAGCGAGCCCAAAAATAGTGATGAACTGACATCGGTATTTTCAAATGCACCTAATACGCTAAAGGGTAACTCGCTTGCGGCGAGTGAGTCTGCGCCACTTGATACCATAAAATACACGGTAGCAAACACTAAGATCGCAATCGGTAAAAATAGGCCAATCACTTTACCGGTATCGGCTTCAGGTAAATCCGTTGCCGCGCCAGGAGGTTGGCCTTTAGTTTCGTCAAATAAGTTACCACGAAGCGCATTGAGCTCATGCTGGCGCATCGGGCCAACATCTAGACTAAAAGCGGCAACGCATAGCAATAATAGCAACGAGAACACCGCATAAAAGTTCATTGGGATCATTTGCACAAAGACACTTAAATGACCCGCATCAGCAAAACCGTGTGCCGTTAAAATACCGCCAATGAGTGCAATAATGTATGCGCCCCAGCTTGAGACCGGTGAAATCACACAAACAGGCGCGGCAGTAGAATCGAGAATATAGGCCAATTTAGCGCGCGAAATATGATAACGGTCAGTAATAGGACGTGAAATAGAACCGACAACTAAGCTGTTAAAGTAATCGTCAATAAACACCACGCAGCCCAAAAACATGGTCATTAACTTGGCGTCACGCTTATTACGAATGTGCCGTTTAGCCCAATCAGCAAACGCCCTCGCTGAACCACTTACCGTGATTAATGCTGTGATCATCCCCAATACAATTAAGAAACCAAGGATATACACATTCCAACTATTTAGGGCTGCGTCTTTCCACACTAACTGACTGACTGTATTGGCAAGATATTCACCACTGCCAATCATGGAAAAATCGGTTAGCAATAGCGCACCTAAGAGAATACCTACCCCTAATGACAGCAGCACTTTACGGGTAAAAATAGCCAAGGTAATTGCCACAAGTGGAGGCAAAACTGACAGTGCCGAATCGGCATAACTTATTATCATAATTTAATTATTTCTTCGTTGAATACGAATAAGGAAAAACTAGAAATAAGGCTAAACATACACAGAAAGTATATGCGTTAACGTTACTAGTAGCACTCCACAGTCATACCCATTTAATATGAATATCATTTTTTTATCATGTCGATAAAAACACTATGACAGTGCAGCCCCTTTCGAGAACGGCACCAACAAATGAGGGCGATCAACTCATTTATTTCGGCATGGCATCCTTTTATGCTGAATTATTGGCATCACCCAATTCAACATGACTCTTATGCAATGCACCTCTACTTTTGCTGCTTGTAAAAACACACATTACAAATAGCGCCGACATACAATCATAAATGGCACATTGTGCGCCAGCAATAAGCGCTAAACTGCAGCACAAGCAACAATAACGTTAACTTTCCCTACAATCTAACAGCATTAGTTTAACGTTTTTAAATCAAATGCACACTAGTGTAATGGATACAAAAACAGCAACCAATACCAATCCGCATTAAATAAGTGACTACTCAGAATACGTCAAGCGGTTTTAGATTAAGGTGTCGCTATTGCGCCACGGTTGTCCCCTTTCAAATAGCGAGACCGCAGAACAAAAGCTGATGGGGCATTCTTTATTAATACCAACTCCATGGCAGCATAAAACGGTCAATAAAAAAGGTTTCTACCGATTAAGTAGAAACCTTTTATTATCGAAAGCACACTATCAAGCGATAAGTGACTCTAACTGGAGCAAACTGCCCTGATTAAACTAAATTGTTTAATGCAGGCACAGCCTCAAATAAGTCAGCCACTAGACCATAGTCAGCCACCTGGAATATCGGTGCTTCAGGATCTTTGTTAATGGCCACAATCACTTTTGAATCTTTCATACCGGCAAGATGTTGAATCGCGCCAGAAATACCAACAGCAATGTACAAGTCAGGGGCCACAATTTTACCCGTTTGACCTACCTGTAAATCGTTAGGAACAAAACCAGCATCGACTGCGGCACGTGATGCACCAACAGCGGCGCCTAACTTATCGGCAAGTTGTTCAAGAATACCAAAGTTTTCGCCACTGCCCATGCCACGACCGCCAGAAACGATAATGCCAGCATTACCTAGCTCTGGACGAGCAGATTCTGTTAGGGCTTGCGATACAAATTCAGTCCGAGCGGCAATCACTTGGCTTACGTTGACGGTATCAGCACTGCCTGTAGCAGCAACGGCATCAAACGCACTTGAACGCACTGTCATGACTTTCTTAGCATCTAAACTTTGTACTGTCGCCAATGCATTACCGGCATAAATTGGACGGACAAATGTGTCACTACTGACCACTTCTATCACTTCAGAAATTTGTGCCACATCTAACAGCGCCGCAACGCGAGGTAAAGTATCTTTACCGATACTGGTTGCCGCAGCTAAAACATGTTCGTAATCTGCAGCAAGTTCAACCACGAGTTTCGATACGTTTTCTGCCAGTTGCGCGCTATATTCAACACTGTCTGCAACCAATACTTTACTCACACCAGCAAGGCTTTGTGCTGCAGTAACCGCTGCGCCACAATCTGCGCCAGCAACAAGCACATGAATATCACCACCAATGGCCGCTGCAGCACTCACTACTTTTGCCGTATCTGATTTTAAACTGACGTTATCGTGTTCCGCTAATACTAAAATGGCCATGTTAGATCACCTTCGCTTCGTTTTTTAACTTTTCGACTAACTCTTCAACTGAAGACACCATAATTCCGGCTTTACGGTCCACCGGCGGGGTCACTTTAATGACAGTTTGATGAGCTTTGAGGCTAACACCTAAATCAGCAACCGATAAGGTTTCTAATGGCTTACGTTTAGCTTTCATGATGTTAGGCAATGAAGCATAACGAGGTTCATTTAAACGAAGGTCAACGGTGACAATAGCGGGCAAAGGCATTTTTAAGGTTTGTAAGCCGCCATCAATTTCACGGGTTACTGTAACCATGTCGCCATCAAGCTTAACTTCAGACGCAAATGTTGCTTGAGGCATGTCCGTTAATGCAGCAAGCATTTGACCGGTTTGGTTGTTGTCGCCATCGATAGACTGCTTACCAAATATGATCAATTGAGCTTGTTCTTTTTCTTGTACCGCTTTTAACAGCTTAGCAATTGATAATGGCACCAGCTCTTCATCAGTTTCAATATGAATCGCTCTGTCTGCGCCCAGTGCCATTGCCGTTCTTAACTGCTCTTGAACCACTTTGGCTCCTACACTTACCACAATCACTTCAGTGGCAATGCCAGCTTCTTTTAAACGAACGGCTTCTTCTACTGCAATTTCGCAAAATGGGTTTAACGCCATTTTAAGGTTGGTCGTATCAACATTTGTGTTGTCAGCTTTTACCCTGACTTTCACATTGGCATCGACTACGCGTTTAACAGGCACCAATATTTTCATAGGTTTTCCTTACTACACCTTCAATGTATGTGGACAACACACTGGCGTTTGCCAATGCAAGATGGGATTACTTTACGTCCTGTTAACGTTAACGTCAACAAAAGTCAAACGCTTGTTTAGATTTATTTACCTTCAAGCTGGCAACCAAACTAAACAACATTTAAACAATAGAGGGTTAACAATTAAGATTAAATAAAAAATATTAGACATTAAAGGTAATTTAATTTGATCCTATAACGAATAGTTTCTATTATTACGCTAATATTCAGTATTATTAAACAGTGTATCGGTAACGTTGTGGGATTTAATCTCATCAATATTAATAAAAACGGCCTAAATAAACCATATGCGATACTGAAATTTACCTTGTAAGTTGAACAACTTGTCTTTTAAACATTTTATTTTTAATAATAAATCATTAGGAAACTAAACAACATGAGTGACTTTCTAGATATTTTAACCCACGGTCGTCGTTTTAAAGCAGCAGTAAAAGAATTGTCTCTTGATGATTTACGTGACACTGCAGTTAAGTTAGAAAAAATTATTGCTGACCGCGAAGATGAAGAGAAATTAGAACTTGAAGCCAATGCAGAACGTAATGCACGCATTGCTGAAATTTTAGCGCAAATTGAAAACAGCGGTTTATCAATTGAAGACTTAGGTGATGTGACTTCTGCACCTAAAGCGGCAAAAGCCAAACGCGCTCCACGTCCAGCAAAATATCAAATCACTGTTGACGGTGAATTAGTTCAATGGACTGGTCAAGGCCGTATGCCAACCGTGTTCAAAACCCAAATTGAAAGCGGTAAAGATATCAAAGAATTCTTAATTCCTGGTATGGAATAAGTTTTTCAATAAGCTATTTATTGATTAACCAAAAAAAGGGCTTACTTAGGTAAGCCCTTTTTATTTGACAGCTTTATCATCACCAGAAGACAAGGTAAACTTAGTAGTTGATTCCTACTCTTTCATTAAAGGCTACGGCTATGAATTTTTCTGTTAAACACGCATTGGTTTTTTCGGGCTTCGCACTTTTATTGACTGCCTGTGCAAGTGATTATGTATTCAAAAGTAATTTAGACGGTAAGGCTATTAACGAATATTTTAAAGTGGGTGATGTAGTTTTATATGACGGTGAAGTTCAACCTAAAGGTCATTTTGAAGTATTAGGTTTAGTTGAAGGCGAAGCTTGCCAAGAAACCGCCAAAGATACTCCACCACAGATTTCTGATGCACGCAGTAACGCAAGACGAGCGGCGGCTGACTTAGGAGCCAATGGTTTTGTGGTTAAAAGCTGCTTTGTGATCAACGAACCTGATAATAGCTGCTACAGTCGCGCGCTTTGTGTTGGCCAGGCAATCAAAACAGCTGACGTTAAATAACCCACAACAGGGTAATATCACCTAGCCGCTAGACCATAAATAACATGATTTATCACAATATTACTCATCATGTTATTTATGGACTTTACTCCTACATCAGCTTATTTCAGGTATTGCATGACCCAAGATGCCGAACGCACTCATAAAGACAAATCTCAAACCAATGCTTCTTTTAGCAACCAAATCAGTGCTGTTGCTATTTGCCGGACGCCATATAAACAAAAGTTTGGAATTCCACGTCAACCCGGTTTAGTTAATGCGACAGGGTACATTGAGTTTGAACCCGCGTTTAATCATGTCGATGCGGTTCGAGGAATAGAGCAATATTCTCATTTGTGGTTATTGTTTTGCTTTCATGAGAATTTAGCTCAAGGCTGGAAAACCACAGTGCGCCCTCCTCGCCTTGGCGGTAATGAAAAACTAGGTGTATTTGCTACACGCTCTACATTTAGACCTAATGGCATCGGTCAATCCGTTGTTAAGCTTCACGGCATCGTCACTCGCAAGGGCAAAGTGTGTTTGGCTATCTCTGGCATGGACTTATTAGACGGCACCCCCATTATTGACATTAAGCCCTACATCCCTTTTTCTGATGCCATTTTAGATGCCAAAGGCGGGATAGCCCAGGACGCACCGTTACTGATACCGGTCAGCTATACCGATATTGCAACGACACAAATTGCGCACTATGCAGCGCAAGAGCAATACCTGGGCTTACATGAGCTCATTGAAGGTGTGTTGTCTCAAGATCCTCGCCCTGCCTACAAAAAAGCCAAAGACGACCCTAAGTTATACCAAGTGGCTTTATATGATTTAGATATTTTTTGGCATATCACACCTCATGGAATTGAAGTGTTAGAGCTGAAACCGACTCAAGTTGAACTGCTTAAGGATTAACGTCATGGCAGAGATTGACTATCAAAGTCAGCACAAAAAGCGTTTATCTTGGATGCCTTGGCTGTATTTTTCATTAAAACCTAAACACTTGTTGTGGGCCAAGCCCTGGCAAGATGAAATTCAACAGCAACTGAGTCAACTCGAAACCGTTCATATAGGCGAACATTGTTTTATCGCACCACAGGCACAACTTTTTGCTGAGCCTGGTCGTGATATCACCATTGGTAATCGATGCATGATTGCTGCAGATGTGTTCATGCACGGGCCAATAGTCCTAGGTAATGAGGTAGCGATTAATCATGGTTGTAGCTTAGATGGCGGGCGAAATGGCATTAAAATAGGTCATCAAACGCGTATTGCCAATAATGTCACTGTTTATGCATTCAATCATGGCATGTCTCCTGATACTCCAATATATCAACAACCCGCAAACTCTAAAGGTGTGATTATCGGCGAAGATGTTTGGATTGGTGCCCAAGCAGGCATTGTCGATGGGGTAACCATTGGTCATCATGCCGTAATAGGTATGGGCAGTATTGTCACAAAAAATGTAGCAGACTACGCCATTGTGGCCGGCAATCCCGCTCGAGTGATTGGTGATAGGCGAGATAAATAATCACCTAATACTCATAAAGCACCATAAAGCCTTATTTTGAGTCGAATTAGCAGGTGACATCATTGATGCAGGTGCTAAAATGACGATCATTCATAGCTACTATTTTGGACATCGGTAATGCGAGTTAGTAAGTACCTGCTTTCAACACAAAAAGAAACCCCTGCTAATGCAGAGGTGATTAGTCATCAGTTAATGCTTCGCGCCGGTATGATCCGTCGTAACGCATCAGGTCTTTACAGCTGGTTACCCTCTGGTTTACGTGTTTTGCGTAAAGTAGAAGCCATTGTTCGTGAAGAAATGAACAAAACAGGTGCCATTGAAATCTTAATGCCGCTAGTTCAGCCAGCTGACTTATGGGTTGAAACCGGTCGCTGGGAAAAGTTTGGCCCAGAATTACTGCGTTTTCAAGACCGTCACAACCGTGATTTCGTACTGGGGCCAACCCACGAAGAAGTGATCACTGACTTAGTGCGCAAAGAACTCAGTTCATATAAACAATTACCGCTGACGCTTTATCAAGTACAAACTAAATTCCGTGATGAAGTTCGTCCACGTTTTGGTGTGATGCGTGCTCGTGAGTTCTTAATGAAAGATGCTTATTCTTTCCATTTAGATCAAGAAACCATGGACAGCACGTACCATGCAATGCATACCGCATATTGCAATATCCTTACCCGCATGGGCTTAGAGTTCCGTCCTGTATTAGCTGACACAGGCTCTATCGGTGGCAGCATGTCCCATGAGTTCCATGTGCTTGCAAACAGCGGCGAAGACTTAATTGCTTACTCAACAGGCAGCGATTACGCGGCTAACATTGAAAAGGCTGAATCGCCAATCCCAACTGAAGCTCGTCCAGAACCAACTCAAGCAATGACATTAGTGGATACGCCTAATGCTAAAACTATCGCTGAGCTTGTTGAACAATTCAGTTTAGTGATTACCAAGACAGTCAAAACATTAATCGTTAAAGGTGCAACAGAAGAAGCACCGTTAGTCGCATTGGTTATTCGTGGCGATCACGAACTGAACGAAATCAAAGCGGACAAACTTGAATTAGTTGCTTCGCCATTTGAGTTCGCATCAGAAGCCGAAATTCGTGATGCCGTTGGCGCAGGCCCAGGTTCTATCGGACCTGTTGGGTTAACGATGCCAATTATTATTGATCATAGTGTCACCATCATGAGCGACTTTGCTGCTGGCGCTAATGCAGAAGATAAGCATTATTTTGGTATTAACTGGGAGCGTGACTTACCGCTCGCAACGGTTGCCGATATCCGCAATGTTGTTGAAGGTGAACCGACACCAGATGGCCTTGGCACTTATGCGATGGCTCGTGGTATTGAAGTGGGCCATATTTTCCAACTTGGTACTAACTACTCTAAAGCCATGAATGCCACAGTGTTAGACGAAAATGGTAAGGCACAGGTGTTATTGATGGGTTGTTACGGCGTCGGCGTAAGCCGTATAGTCGCTGCTGCCATTGAGCAAAATTACGATGACCGCGGCATCATTTGGCCAGAAGCCCTTGCCCCGTTCACCGTGGGTATCTTACCGATGAACATGCATAAGTCTCATCGCGTAGCTGACATTGCAGAAAAACTTTACCAAGACCTAGCAGACGCGGGTGTTGAAGTATTAATGGATGACCGTAAGGAGCGTCCAGGCGTGATGTTTGCTGATATGGAATTAATAGGCTTACCTCATGTTGTCGTAATTGGTGATCGCAATATCGATGCGGGTGTATTTGAATACAAAAACCGTCGCACCGGTGAGAAACAAGATATTCCATTCGACCAAATTGTTGAATTTTTGACAAATGCTGCTAAAGGTTAATCGCCGCTAGCCTCATTATCAAACTCAAAAAAACGCACTTTTTAGTGCGTTTTTTTATTGGGCTTGATATAAACTTTCGATGGAATACCGTATTGTACTTTGCTAGCTGGTATGTAATAACAAAAGAATTCATACTAATATCTTCTCCTATTACTCTATTAAGGATATCGATTGGCAGTCTCTACAGCGATAGTTTTAGGTGGCGGTGGCGCTAGAGCGGCATATCAAATTGGTGTGCTTAAAGCGTTAGTGCAATTTTATCCGCGTAATCATCATGTGCCATTTGATATTATTTGCGGTACCTCTGCTGGCGCCATTAACGCCATCTCTTTAGCCACGCATGCATCTTGCTTTCATCTTGCGGTCAAAAAACTCGACTGGGTTTGGCGTCACTTTGAAACAAAACAAGTCTATCGCACCAGTATTGCACAAGTGCTCCGGCATTTAGGGCGAATGGCCATTAAAGGGTTACAAGACGACAAAGTTAACACTGACGCCGGCAGTTTATTAGATAACCAACCACTGCGTGAACTCCTCAATAATCTTATCGACTTTAAACGCATAGACCGAAATATAAGTAATAAAGCGCTAACAGCGATTAGTGTCGATGCCTCTTGCTACAACAACTCGCGCTCGTACAGTTTTTATCAAGGTAACGACAACATTGAAGATTGGCAACGAGCAAGGCGGATAGGATTACGCAGTTTATTGAATACGGAACATTTATTGGCAAGTTCAGCCATTCCTATGGTATTCCCATCAATTAAACTTAATCAGGCTTATTATGGCGATGGCTCGGTACACCAATTATCCCCTCTTTCAAGCCCAATCCATCTAGGCGCCAATAAAATATTTGTGATTAATCTAGACAGCCCGCACAAACATTTTCCTATCGAGTTTGAATACCACCCCAAAACAGCCACTATCGCCGGCCATTTATTAGATACCATTTTCTCCGATACACTCAACAGTGATTTAGAACGCTTACAGCGAGTTAACAACACATTAGCGATGATATCGCCACAAGACAAAGAGGTATTAAATCTTCGGCATATTGACACATTAGTGATAAAGCCAAGTCAAGATCTCAGTCGAATAGCGGCGCGTTTTTATGATGACATGCCATTCGCCATTAGGACGCTGTTAAAGTTTTTTGGGATTAATAGGCAATCAGACTCGAGTATTGTGTCTTATTTATTATTCGAAAAAAGCTACACAACCACGTTAATCGATTTAGGGTATCAAGATGCTATGGATCAAATTGATGAGATAAAACAGTTTTTTGAAATCACAACTAAAGTATAAGGCTGTAAAATTAAAAACTATGGTATAAAAAGTGTAGTTCATTCGCCTAGTTCAGGATTAAGGGATATTAAAACAACCTATATCGGAACGATACACAATAGAACACTGGTGCGTTGTTAACTAAAATCATTAAAAATTCATCCCGACAGTAATAGCAACGCGTCAATACAATGTCTAAAAGGACTTTAGATGAAAAATGCATGGTTAATACTTAGCTTAGTATTGTTTGGATGTGGTCAACAAACTCCCACCGTTGACGATTTAGCAAACAGCAGTATGAATAAAATCCAATGGCAAGGGGTTTATCATGGCGTTTTTCCTTGTCCTAGCTGTGACGGCATGGATACCACCATCGAACTGCTTCCCCCCAATTATTACATTATCCATACTGTAAGATTAGGCAGTGACCCCTATCCATTCCAAGGTCGCGGTACATTTGAGTGGGATAAAACGGGTAACATTATCATATTAGACCGTGGCCATATTTATCAGGTATTGCCAGACCATCTCTATCTACTGGACGTAGAACATAAAAGAATTACTGGACCCGATTCAGAGCGCTATCGGGTTGATAAAATAAAAGGCTTAGATCACCCCATCGGCAGTTAATTACCCCGAACACAGGTTTATTGCACGAATGTGCCATGCTTTATTGACTTTAGCTGTGTTAAAATTATCAGATTAGACACTTGAAGACAGTTAAATGAGAAAAGGTATTTTATTAGCGGGTGGTTCAGGCACACGACTTTATCCCATCACACAAGTTGTCTGTAAACAGTTATTACCCATATACGACAAGCCGATGATTTATTATCCTCTTTGCACCTTAATGCAAGCAGGTATCACTGAAATTTTGGTTATTTGTACTGAAACAGATTTACCTCTTTTTAAATCACTCTTAAAAAATGGTCATCAATGGGGCATCAGTATTGATTATACCATTCAAGCTAAACCAGAAGGCTTAGCTCAAGCACTCATTCTTGCTGAACCTTTTCTTGATGGTAGTCCTAGCGCGCTGATTTTAGGGGATAACCTTTTTTATGGTCATCAGCTGCAAACAACATTACAAGCAGCGAATAACATGACTGGCGCAGCCATATTTGGTTATCATGTTGCTAATCCGCAAGCCTATGGGGTTATTGAGTTTGATCAACAAAGCAAAGTCATATCCATTACAGAAAAGCCCGCAATACCAAAATCAAATTTCGCCATGCCTGGATTATACTTTTTTGATCATAAAGCATGTCAATACGCTAAAAAGGTATTGCCTTCACAAAGAGGTGAACTTGAGATTGTCGATGTTATTCAGCAATATTTAGACAATAACGACCTTAATGTGAGTATTTTAGGCCGTGGCACAGCATGGTTAGATACAGGTACACCTGATGCGATGGCTGAAGCAACTCAATATATCGCTGCAATTGAAAAGCGACAGGGATTAAAAATATCTTGCCCAGAGGAAGTGGCTTTTTCAATGGGGTTAATCGATCAACAACAGTTAACTTTACTTGCGAACCAACTCATCAAAAGTGGCTATGGCCAGTATTTACTGTCATTACTCAATAAGAATTTTCCCAATGAAATGCATTAATACCGAGCTTGATGAAGTCTTCTTGTTTAGCCCACAAAAGTTCGTCGATGAACGTGGATTTTTTATGGAGACATTACGTCAAAATGTGTTTGATGATGCCTTCACTCAAAGAAATCTGAAAATTCCTCAATTAGTACAAGAAAATCAGTCTCGCTCAATGAACAATGTATTAAGAGGGCTTCATTTTCAACAACGTTTCCCTCAAGGTAAGTTAATCCGAGTATCGAGCGGCTGCATATTCGATGTTGCGGTAGATTTAAGACTAGGATCGTCCACCTATGGCAAATGGATAGGTCAACAACTCTCAGATGAAAACGGTTATCAAATGTGGATCCCTGCGGGGTTCGCACATGGCTTTTACGTATTATCAGAGGTCGCTGACATTATCTATAAATGTTCAGAATATTACCGACCGGACGACGAGCACACCATGGCATGGAATGACCCAACACTGAATATTCAATGGCCAATAAAGACTCATATTGCTCCCATTGTGTCCAATAAAGATAACCCTGAAATAAACCCTCACATTATTGCATTTGGTGCTTAACGTAATGACAGAACAAAACGGACACGCACTAAAAATACTCATTTCAGGAGGAAGTGGTTTTATTGGTTCGACGTTGGTACGCCATATCATGGCCCAAACACCGCACAGTGTTATCAATCTCGATAAACTCACCTATGCAGCCAATCCTCTGAGCTTATCTTCAATCAAAGATAGCCAACGATATCATTTTATTAAAGGTGACATCTGCGATGATAAGTTAGTTCAATCCGTGTTTGAACGTCATCAACCCGATGTCGTAATGCATCTAGCGGCTGAAAGTCATGTTGATAGGTCAATAGCAGGCCCAGCATCCTTTATTCAAACCAATATTGTTGGCACGTTCAACTTGCTCGAAGCGAGTCGAACCTTTTTTAATGATTTACCATCACATAAAGCAAAACGTTTTCGATTTCATCATATTTCCACAGACGAAGTCTTTGGCGACTTACCTCAAACCGGTTACTTTAATGAACAAAGTGCTTATGCACCAAGCTCGCCTTATTCTGCGAGTAAAGCGTCGAGCGATCACCTCGTAAAAGCTTGGCATAGAACATATGGACTCCCTACGTTAATCAGTTATTGTTCAAATAATTATGGGCCGTATCAACACCCAGAAAAACTGATCCCGTTAACCATTAATCGTGCAATATTAGGTGAACACATACCGATTTACGGTCATGGTCAACAAATCCGTGATTGGTTGCATGTTGAAGACCATGTCGACGCGCTATTAGCAGTATTAACCCGAGGGCGTATCGGTGAGACCTACACTATTGGTGGCAATAATGAACACACTAACCTTCAAGTTGTTCAGTCAATTTGCAAACATTTGAGTACCTTAATGCCTGAGCATCATCTCGCTACCAATAACGGATTCAAGCTATTAATCCGTCATGTAGAGGATAGATTAGGACATGATCAACGTTATGCTATCGATGCGAGTAAAATAACAACTGAACTCAACTGGACACCGAAACAATCTTTTGAAGATGGTTTACGTAACACCGTGCAATGGTATTTGGCTAATAGCTAATGAGAATACTTACATTTGGCCAAACAGGTCAGTTGGCTAAAGCGTTAAAACGCACCCAACCGGGATATTTTGAGCTGATTCAATTAACTCATCAGCAAGTTAATATCACTCAACCTCAACTCATTGATGAGGCGTTAGCCCGTTATAGGCCAGACATTATTATCAATTGCGCAGCCTATACTGATGTAGAACGTGCTGAATCAAACGTCACGCAAGTCATGCAAACTAATGTTGATGCCGTTAGGTTTATGGCTAAAGCGGCTCGTCAATATGGTATTAGGTTCATCCAATTATCTACAGATTATGTATTTGATGGACTGTCATCACTTCCTTATACCGTTAACCAAACGCCATCTGCCATTAATGTATATGGTCAATCAAAATTACTTGCCGAAAACATTATTTTACAACAGCAATCGAGTCAGTTTTGCATTGTTCGCACTTCTTGGCTCTATCATCATAGCGGCAAAAATTTTGTCACCACGATGTTGAAACTTTTATCGCAAGCACACCATAGCGCAATGTTAACCCAAGGTCTTATTCCCAATATTAATGTGGTAAATGACCAAACAGGTAGCCCGACGATGGTTGATGATCTTGCTCACTTTTTATGGAAACTGTGTTTACAAAAGCAATGGCTCCCAATTTACCATTGGAGTGATGCAGGCATGTGTACTTGGTATGAGTTTGCTAAAGAGATACAGTCACAAGCCGAAGCATTAGGGTTAATCCCCGCAACCATTACATTAACACCTGTGACATCTGAACAATATAACTCTCGCGTTAAGCGCCCTACTTTCAGTGTGTTAGACACCTCACATTCGCAGTCAATCTTAAAACCAAAAACCTGGCAGCAACAATTAGCCCAATGTCTTTATGCGCGCTCTCTCAACAAAGATTGAGACACTAAAGTAAAAATTACACTGTCATTTTGTTGTCATATTTACGTGCAATAATTTTTACCGTCAAGAATGAAATATTTCGCTTTAGCTTATTATTAACTTTAGGTAAAAAGGGGCTGTACCAACAGCGGTACAGTTATCTGGAATGTTGAAAATGTCACACTCATTTGAATTTGATGAAGATGATGCGCCATGGGGCGATAACATCAAGGGAAAACCGAAATCGAAAAAGGTAAAACAACGTCGTCGTGATACCAAACGTCGTTACTTTGACGATAATGCTGAAATGGAGTTCGCACCTGCTAAGTGGAAGTAGTTTAACAGGATTTTCTCATCAAGTTTAAAAAGCAAGTTGCCTGCAACTTGCTTTTTTGTTGCAAAAAAATGGCCTTGAATATTCAAGACCATCTTCATAATACGATGAACGTTGAGCGATATTGATGAGGTAATTTTCCTTTTTACAGGTAGAGTATTGAAGCTAAACCTAAAAAGGTAAAAAATCCTACCACATCGGTCACTGTCGTTAAAATAACAGACCCCGATAATGCCGCATCTTGGTTAAAGCGCTGCAAAATCATGGGTACCATGACACCTGCAATCGCCGCAACCGCCATATTGATCAAAATCGCACAGGCAATAACAATACCCATGACATTATCATCAAACCACCAGCCGGCAATGATGCCGATGACAATAGCCCATAACGTACCATTTAACGCGCCAATACCAAGTTCGTTTTTCATTAACGACATGACGTTACCGGCTGTTATCTGTCCCATTGCCATACCACGGATCATCAGTGTTAATGATTGGCTTCCTGCAATACCGCCCATAGAGGCGACAATTGGCATTAATACTGCTAACGCAACCACCTGGGATAATACATTTTCAAACATGCCGATGGTGGCAGAAGCTAAAAATGCAGTCAGTAAGTTAATTCCTAGCCATACAGCACGGCGTTTAGCACCAACAAAAATCGGTGCGAACAAATCGTCATGCTCATCCATACCTGCCGTTGCCATTAACTGCGCTTCATAATGCTCACGCACTAAAGCCGTTGCGGTTCGCAAGGTCATACGACCAATCAATATACCGTCTTCATCGACCACAGGCAGTTCAAGTTCACGACTGTGCTCAATCGCTTCAGCTGCCTCAATTAACGATGAATCAGCAGAAATTACACGACTATCGTCCCACTTCAACGATTGCAGTGTGGTATCGGTATCCACCGTTTTGAATACATCGTAGCGACGAACTGTACCAAGATATTTATCGTTCACATCAACTAAAAATAAATGATCATTACAGTCTAAGTCGATACGTCTAAAAAAACGCTGACCTTGGGCAACCGTTGATGCAGGACTTAATGCCAACATTTGGTGATCGGCATAACGACCAATTTCATTTTCAGTATATTGGTTATAAAGCTCATAATGCTTACGCTGACGCTCACCCATCTGTGCCAATGCACGATCAGTGATGTTATCGGGAAGCGAGTCACTCCATTCAATGAGATCTTCAGGACTTAATTGCGAAAAGAGTAAATCAAGCTCCTCATCTGGCATTTTCTTTAAAATGCCTAAACGAGGATCTGCACGCATTAAGTTAAGGACATCGACACGTTCTTCTACGTCAACTTGCTGCCAACGTTCATAACGTTCATCAAGCGGTAACGATTCGAGTAATAATGCAATGGTACCGGGTTCAGCATCAATCAAGATTTCACTGAACACTTCGGCTTGCTCGTCCCCTTCGGCTTCGGTTAATTGAAGCACGACTTGGCTAACATCAGCCTGAGGGGATGAGCTCGTTTCGATTTCATCTTCAGAGTTAAGTTCGTTCTTTAAATCACTCATAAGCACGCCCCTAATTCTACTTGTTAAATAAGCGCAAACTATATTGAAATTGTCATTGATAAGCAAATAGATATATTGGATTGCGCGCAATTTAATTGCTAACGAATAGGCTATATATTATAGTTAATTTTTGACAATTTGGAGTTCCCTGATGAGCAGCACAATTTACCCTATCACCGTAAAAGACATTAAAGGCAATGATATCGTCATGGAGACCTTTAAAGATAAAGTATTACTGATCGTTAATACCGCGAGCAAATGTGGGTTTACTCCACAATACCAATCACTTGAAGCATTAAATCAAGAGTATAAAGATAAAGGTTTAGTTATTTTAGGTTTTCCATGCAACCAGTTTGGCAAGCAAGAACAAGGTAATGAAGAAGAAATAAGCCAGTTCTGCGAACTTAACTTTGGAGTGTCATTCCCATTGTTCAGCAAAGTTGAAGTCAATGGTGCTAACGCTCACCCACTGTATCAACAGCTTAAAAAATCAGCAAAAGGTTTGCTTGGTAGCGAGTCTATCAAATGGAATTTTACTAAATTTTTAGTGGATAAAAATGGCAATGTCGTTAACCGTTATGCGCCTACGACCAAACCTGAAGAGCTAAAAGAAGTCATTGAAAAGCTTTTAGCTTAAACACTGAACTCTTAAACATTACCGACTTAACCACTAAACACTTAACCATTGAGCACTTAACCACAGTCTACTTAACCACTGTGCACTTAACTACTGAGCACTTAACCACTGTGCACTTAACCATTGAGCATGATATCGCCAATATTGTTTACATTGTAAGAAAGCACAATAATGGACAAGTAAATATTCATCTAAACATATGATTATTATCAAGTATCAAAAATATCGTTTTTTTTAGCGTAAAATATACACTCATTTTTGAACTTTTTATCTCTTTGCTACTCAAAATAAGTAACAGTTAGATTTATTTTTTTCATCTATTGTTCATCATCTCCCTGGGACTTCTAGCGCGGTCCCCTTGATCGAAAAATCGATCGATAGGCAATCAGTTGATTGCCTTTTTTTATGTCTGACGTTCAACGAGCTTGCCAAGGGCAATAAAACTCACTTTATAAAATAAATTGAGTAAAGTAAGTCACATCACTTGCCTCGCCTATTCACAGGAATCCGTCTCACCGTACTACCAATCAGTGAAAATGAGGTTGCACTTATACTTTACAGGTTTGCTTCGTCTAAGTATTACCGACCAACTATCCTGACACTGGAGTCTATCTTGCCACAGGATCAAAAACCGTTGACCACATCAAGCTAAGCCTCTGTTTTAATTGTAAAAAATTAAATATTTAGCACAAATGCAAAATTTAATGAACTTTGTATCGTTCGCTCAGTCTGAATATAAGTAGCAAGTAGAGCGCAAACGAGAAAATGTCCACCTCCAACTTTTCTGGTTTGTACCAAAGTGAATATCAACGCTTTGAACTGACTTGCCACAACAGATTTATGTTCATTGTTCATCATCATCCCTATTTGGGGAGCATTAACACGCTAGCGCACCGTTAATGACACCCCACAAAGAACGACTTAGGCAACCTTATTGGTTGCCATTTTTTTGCCTGCTATTTCTTTCCAGATGTTAGCTTTCATTGGATTAAAGTGGTGCTAAATAATGCCTGTAAAATAAATTTAAACAATTTCATTATTTCTGTGAACTTTTTTAATAACGCCCAGTCTGATTATATGTAACGAATAAGATGTGGTTGATGTGAGTTGCAGTGTCAGGATTTAGCCTTCTCCCCCGGCGTTAAATCAAACACAGCAAAGTGGTTTACCCTACTCACCTCAGCCTCAGTTAGGATTGAGTTACTGCTACAGATTTATGTTCATTGTTCATCATCATCCCTATTTGGGGAGCATTAACACGCTAGCGCACCGTTAATGACACCCCACAAAGAACGACTTAGGCAACCTTATTGGTTGCCATTTTTTTGCCTGCTATTTCTTTCCAGATGTTAGCTTTCATTGGATTAAAGTGGTGCTAAATAATGCCTATAAAATAAATTTAAACAATTTCATTATTTCTGTGAACTTTTTTAATAACGCCCAGTCTGATTATATGTAACGAATAAGATGTGGTTGATGTGAGTTGCAGTGTCAGGATTTAGCCTTCTCCCCCGGCGTTAAATCAAACACAGCAAAGTGGTTTACCCTACTCACCTCAGCCTCGGTTAGGATTGAGTTACTGCTACAGATTTATGTTCATTGTTCATCATCATCCCTATTTGGGGAGCATTAACACGCTAGCGCACCGTTAATGACACCCCACAAAGAACGACTTAGGCAACCTTATTGGTTGCCATTTTTTTGCCTGCTATTTCTTTCCAGATGTTAGCTTTCATTGGATTAAAGTGGTGCTAAATAATGCCTATAAAATAAATTGAAACAATTTCATTATTTCTGTGAACTTTTTTAATAACGCCCAGTCTGATTATATGTAACGAATAAGATGTGGTTGATGTGAGTTGCAGTGTTTGATTTAGCCTTCTCCCCCGGAGTTAAATCAAACACAGCAAAGTGGTTTACCCTACTCACCTCAGCCTCGGTTAGGATTGAGTTATTGCTACAGGTTTTAATGTTTATTGTTCATCATCATCCCCATTGGGCAGTATTAACACGCTAGCGCACTGTTAATGACAACCCGCAAAGATTTATTTTGGCAGCCAATAGGCTGCCATTTTTTTATGTCTTTTCGTGAGAAGGTTCAACCTGCAGTAGGGTATCTAATTGCACTTGTAATGAAGGGTGATAGCCAAGTCGAGCTCTGGCATAAATATCATTAAGCTCTTGGTGATAACCCGCAATCTGGAGTTCAATGAATAACGGTCTCACAAATTTACCTCTGCCTATTTGGCACAAATACTCCGTTAATGCGGGCAATACTGGATCAAATAGATTACGAATCGCGACCCGATACCAATCACAGGCGATTTCAGCATTGTGATGCCCGGTAAATTTAAATACCTCATCTAAATCTAATAGCATCGCCTGACTAACCATTAACGGTAATTTACTTAAAAAATATTGCCAGTGATGAACACGCCATTGTGTTACGCACAAATCACTTGCAGCAGTGCCGCTAATGAATTGCGCTATCGCGAAGTCAACCTTGTCAAAGCTCGTAGATGTCGGCCCCTCAAACCAAGCAGGTAATCCCTGTCCATAAACCCACTCGTTTAACTCATCTACAGATAACTGATCGTCATGATCAACGAGTATGGTTTGCTTCGCATAGTCAACGAAGTTTTCTGTCGTAATGGCACTAAAAGCAAAGTGATTAACGTACTGAAGTAAAAACGCATCAAACGCGGCACGACCTAACCGGGATTCAAGTTCATGCACAAACATCGATGCTTTGTCATAAGTAAAACGATTAAATGCCAAATTAGGATCGCGATATTGCACATTGGCTGGCAATGTTTGATCGACTAAAGGCATTGATTGAATTTCTTCTTGTAAGCGACCAAACTCAATGACCCACTCTAATTGGGCTTGCTCGGTGCCATACACGGCTTCAACAATTCGATTGGTAAAATAAGTGGTAAAACCTTCGTTGAGCCATAGATCACGCCATGTCGCATTACTGACTAAATTGCCAGTCCAGGAATGAGCTAATTCATGCGCAACCGTTGAAACTAAACTTTTATCGCCAGCAATCAATGTGGGTGTCATAAATGCCAGCATCGGGTTTTCCATACCGCCAAAGGGAAAGCTTGGCGGCAGCACTATCATGTCGTAGCGCCCCCATGCATAAGGTCCAAGCAACGATTCTGCCACCTGAATCATCGACTCAGTATCTTCAAATTCATTCGCCGCAGCCTCAAGCATGCCTGGTTCGGTATAAATACCACTTCGAGGACCTGTAGCTTTAAACGCTAAGTCGCCTACGGCTATGGCTAATAAATGAGTGGGAATGGGCTTATCCATGCTAAAGGTAAATATGCCATCTTCTGGCATGACGGGATTATTATTAGCACTCATTACCGCGCGAAGCCCTAAAGGGACTTTGATTGTGGCATTAAACGTCACTCGCGCTTTAGGGCTATCTTGTAAAGGTAGCCAGCTGCGTGCATTGATGGGTTGTGACTGACTGAACAAATAAGGTAACTGCTTGCCTAATGTTTGTTCTGCATTGAGCCATTGCAGCCCTTGCGCCTTAGGAGAGGTATGATAATGCACAACCACTTGTGTGATCAGTAAACCGACATTAATCAACCATCGCTGTCCTAAAATCGAATTAACGTCTTCACATTCATAGGTTAATGGCAGGCCATTTAAGTCGGTGACCCTATCAATCAATAAATCACGACCATCAATGATCAGTACAGATTGAGCCAGTTTACGATTAAAAAATAACGTTACCGTTCCGCTTAGTTGCTGCGCAACAAAATCCACGTTGAGTGCAATATCAAGATGATGCACGCATAAAGCATCAGTATTCGCACTTGAATGGTAATCCTTGTTTACATCGAAGGTTGTTTCGGTACTTTTCAACACTGTTGTCACATAAACCTCTGCGCTTTCGTTATCATTTTAGAGCATGACAATATCATAGCATTTTCAAGTAAATAGTCAGATTACTCAGGTAGCATATTTAATTTTTATAACCTCACCTCAAAAATAAATAATCTTTTTTAAAAAAATGCGGAACTAAATTGAAATAACCCAGTCTGATTATATGAACCGAATTTGCATTACTTATTTTTTGTAGCTAGTAGCGTTTTTTTGTTCATCATCATTCTCCTAATTAGATAGTTGTTTTACGCTATCAACAGTATTGCCCTTAGCAATAGCAGCAACCTCTTAGTCAGGTTGCTTTTTTTTGTCATTTTTTTGAGCTTTTCAGATTCATAAAAACAAAAAAGGCCTCAAATGAGGCCTTTTAGTCTTGGAGGGTTAAGCGATTAAAGCTTGATACCCACTTTTTCTAAATCTTTAGTCACTACTGCAGTTGGAACAGGAACATAGCCATCTTTCTCAACAATTTGCTGACCTTGCTTAGACAATACAAAGCGTAAGAATTCACGATCCATTGGCGAAAGGTCTTTATTTGGATGCTTGTTCACATAAACATATAAGTAACGTGATAATGGGTAAGTACCGTTGGCAGCATTGGCAGCTGTCGCTTCGATAAACTTATCGCCTTTCTTTGATATTGCCACAGCTTTAACGCCCGCCGTTTTATAACCAATACCTGAATAACCAATTGCATTTAGCGACTGCGATACAGACTGTACTACAGAAGCAGAACCCGGTTGCTCGTTCACGTTTGGACGGAAATCGCCTTTACATAAGGCTTTTTCTTTGAAGTAACCATAAGTACCAGACACTGAGTTACGACCATAAAGCTGAACGTCTTTCGCGCTCCAATTACCTTCTAAACCGGCATCACCCCAACGATTAATCTCTTTACCGCCACACTTGTGTGTTGACGAAAAAATACTGTCGATTTGCTCAATGCTTAATCCCGTGATTGGGTTATCTTTATGTACGAATACCGCTAAGGCGTCAATGGCTACACGTACCGCTGTTGGTTGATAACCATAATGCTTTTCAAAAGCTTCAACTTCATTAGGCTTCATCTTACGGCTCATTGGGCCGAACTGTGAAGTCCCTTCAGTCAGTGCTGGTGGCGCAGTAGAAGAACCAGCAGCTTGAATTTGGATGTTTACGTTTGGATAAATATGTTTGAACTCTTCAGCCCATAACGTCATCATATTCGCTAAAGTATCAGAACCGACAGAAGACAAGTTACCAGATACGCCACTCGTTTTTTCATATACAGGTAACGTTGGGTCAATAGCAGCCATAGATGCTGCTGAGAATACACCAGCGGCTGTAAGGGTAATTGCGCCGACAAGTTTGTTCAGTTTCATTGTATTGCTCCAGAATTAAGCGTACTAGGTTTTTAAAACGTAGTCAGTATCGACCTCATTGATGACAAGTCTATGACTTTGATGTGACAGTTGTATGACATCCATCTTAAAACTGTTTTATTTGTCAAACCCTGCCAACTGTTTATGTATATCAACAACTTAAACTGCGACCAATCACGTCGGCTAAGCCACTCATTGTTAATCGCACCGCCTTAATGCTATCCATTAAGCTGATTTCGTTACCTGCGATGTGGTTTTATGACAATGATATGTCCATTTTTCGACAATAAAAAAAGCAACATAAATGCTGCTTTTTAGATTTGAGGTAACGCGATTATTTAGTGTCTTTCTAATAAGTGCGTCGGAATAATAAAGCTAAATGTACTGCCTTTGCCGTATTCGCTGGTGACATTAAGCTCACTGTGGTGATGGCTCAATGCATGCTTTGCGATGGCGAGTCCTAAACCTGTTCCACCGGTTTTACTTGAGCGTGCATTATCAACGCGATAAAAGCGCTCAGTTAAGCGATTAATATGCTGTGGAGCGATGCCCTCACCCGTGTCTTTTACCGAAAATAATCCCCCAGTAGCAACACTTCTCCAGGTGACAGAGATAATGCCTCCCGGCGCGGTATAACGAATTGCGTTGGAGATAAGATTTGAACAGGCACTGCGAAGTTGGATTTCATTACCGTGGGTGTTTAATCCTGCCTCGCAATGAAACTCTAAGGTATATTCGTCGCCAGCAAGCGCTTTGGCTTCTTCTCGAAGCACGTCCATCATCACTTTCATGTTGACCGTTTTTGATAAGTCGATGTCGGTAGCATCTTCAATCCGCGACAAGGCTAATAGCTGTTCAACCATCGATTGCATGCGAGAGGTTTGTTGTTGCATCAGCGATAATGGCTTTTGGTTTGGAGAATTATCCTCTTCCATTCCTTGCATTATCTCTAAATAGCCTTGCAAAACCGTAAGCGGCGTTTTTAGCTCATGCGACACGTTAGCAACAAAGTCTTTACGCATACCTTCAAGTTGGTGAATACGGGTGATATCGCGAGCCATCAGCAGCAACTGCCTATCACCATAACTCATTAAACGGATTTCAAGTAAACGTTTATCAGACACTGGCGAAGGTATTTCAAGTGGTTCTTTAAATTCGGCTTTTCTAAGATAGGCGGAGAAATCAGGATGGCGTATAAGGTTATCAATTCGCTGGCCACTGTCTTGCGGCCAGACAAAGCCTAAGACTAATTGCGCAAGTTTGTTACACCACAAAATATTATGCTCTGCATCGAGCACGACTGTCGCATCAGGTAGTGCTTCAGCGCCTTGACGAAAACGAGCAAGTAATGTTGCTAATTGCCCAACGCGGCGACGATTTTTACCTTGAAGTCGATATATACCATTAAATACCCCTTCCCAACTTCCTTGCCCTTGGGGCGGGGTTAATTTTTTATCTTTCCATAACCAAAAGTTAAGTCGGGTAATTTGCCGATAATGCCAGACGAGCAAACCTATGGTCCCTAATAATGTGACCAACGCTATCTGATCAACAAAAGCACCAACACAAATAAACAGTATCAGTAGCAGGGCTAAACGAGAAAATAATCGAAATCCAGAATACGAGTTAAGCATAGGTAACCTAATGGCTAAAGTAACGCAGTCAACACTTTCAACTTTTTTAGTGTCGTTACTGATTATTAGGATTAACGAGGAACCACAAGATAGCCTAAATAGACCATTGTGGCTAGGCAGCAAACAAAGAAGCGCTGTTGATTATCACAGTGCTTCATTTGCTGCATACGCATTACATTCTGGTTGAAAAACGATAACCAGCACCACGAACTGTTTGAATCAACTTGTCATGTCCACCTTGCTCTACTGCTTTACGCAGTCGGCGAATGTGTACATCAACAGTACGGTCTTCTACATACACGTTGGTTCCCCAGACGTTATCGAGCAATTGTTCACGGCTGTAAACTCGCTCAGGATGTGTCATGAAGAAATGCAACAACCTAAACTCTGTTGGTCCCATATCAAGCACATCGTCACCTACCGTAACTCGATGACTCACAGGGTCAAGCTGCAGCCCTTGCACGTCTATGGTTTCTTCTAAACGCGTTGGCGCACTTCTACGTAATACGGCTTTTATTCTGGCAACCAACTCTTTAGGCGAAAAAGGTTTGGTAATATAGTCATCTGCACCCACTTCTAGGCCTTTGACTTTATCTTCCTCTTCACCGCGAGCGGTCAGCATAATAATGGGGATTTGGCGCGTAAATTCATCTTGCTTTAAGCGTTTTGCTAATTGAATACCGCTGCCACCAGGGAACATCCAATCCAACAAAATTAAATCTGGATAAGGCTCTTGAAGCAACTCAATTGCTGAATCGAAATCTTCAGCTGCAGCCGTCGTAAAACCATGTTGATCCATCACAAATGTCAGCATCTCACGAATTGCTGATTCATCTTCTACTATTAATATCCTAGCTGTCATATTGGGTTTCTACATTAATTTGCCACAAGGGTATTATTGGACACTTTTGTTACACTTTCATGACCCTGATGTCGATATTGCCATTAAAAACCGTTTTTTGTCATAAAAACTTAATTGCGGTTAACACACAGTAACGAAAAAAGGGCCGAAGCCCTTTTTTATTGTATGCAATTTAGCTTAGAACTTATGTTCAATACCGACACCAACATAGCTGTCATCTTGATCGTTTGAATCAAACGAATTGTCGGTATAAAAAGCAAAAAGTTTAGTCGGCTTACCTAATTTATAATCTGCACCAACCGACCATGAATCACCTTTATTTTCCATATCAGCAAACTGCGTTTTAAGCGTTACATCATTAATATCATACGCCGCGCTCAGTAAGAAACCATTATCGGTAACATCACTGTCTATGGCTTCTTGTTGCTGGTACATACCACCAATCACCACACCAGCCACTTTACCTTGTACAGTAGCGCGTACAGTGTCATAACCTTTTACTTTTGAATCATATGCTATTGCCGCATAAATAGCAGACGTCTTTAAACCAGAGTCGCCATACATCAATGCCATGCTCACGCCATCTTCGCCGGTAGTGTTATCACCGACCACTTGGTCTGAGTCGCCAGAAGCGACATAAGTCACACCCGCTTGGAAATCACCAAACATTGGCGTGTAGTAAGTGGCCGTTTGAGCCATGCGGTTTTCACCTTTAAATAAGGTTTTCACATCGCCAGAAAGGTCATTGAACTGATCCACTTTACCTTGAGAGACTTTCAGAATAGTGTCGTTACGACCTACAGATACCGCACCAAAGTTACCTTTTAAGCCGACAAACTGGTTGCGAGCTAAAAAGTTTTCTTTGTCGTCATCACCCGTGTTGACTTCGTATTCGATTGTGTAGAAAGCTTCTAATGAATTGCTTAACTCAAAATCACCGGTCACACCAAAACGTGATGCATTACTTTGAATAGTTGTTTCAGTTTCGTCTGCAACATCATTTGACTGTGCTGTAACATTTAATTTGCCATACACTGTTAGAGGGTCTGCTGCATATGCACTTGAAACTACAGAGGCGGCCATTGCAGAAGCTAATAGAGTTTTACAAAAAACGTTCATCATTTCATCCTTTTGACGCATATTTCGTCATTGTTATTCTGGGTTAGTTGTATCGGAACGAGCGGAATTCTGCCTTGTGAATGTTTCAAAAATATTTCACTGGTTCATTAATTGCTGATATTCGCGGGGTTAAACCCACTCGCAAAACCTCAAACATAGCTACAACAGTGGTTTCAAGGCCGATAAGAGAAATGTGACAATTTGATGAATTATCATTCCAACTCCATTCTCTATCGTACAAAGGGCATTTTTTTGTAGGTTTACCGCTTTGCATCTATCCCGTAAACTGCGGTATCTGAATTTTTCCTGTTAATTAATGAGAGCATTCTATGTGGTTTAAAAATCTCACCTTGTATCGTTTCAACAAACCGTTTACGACTGATACCGAAACATTAGAAACGGCCCTAGCCGATTTCACCTTCTCTCCTTGCTCTAGCCAAGACATCAGTAAGTTTGGATTTTCAAATGCATTGGGTAAAAAAGGCAATGCATTAGTCCATAGTGCAGAAAACCGTCATTTGATCTGTGTAACCAAAGAAGAAAAGATCCTACCCGGACAGGTGATTAAAGAAGCGCTAGATGAGAAAGTGGCTGAAATAGAAGATCAAGAAAACCGTAAAGTCACTAAAAAAGAAAAAGACACCATAAAAGATGAGATCACCACCACCTTATTGCCCCGTGCATTTTCACGCCGTAGCCAAACTCACGCATTGATCATGCCTGAACTAGAAATGATTTTAGTGGACAGCTCAAGCGCCACGAAAGCAGAAGAGTTACTGGCATTATTACGTAAAGCGGTTGGCAGTTTACCGGTGATCCCATTAAGTTTTGCAACGCCAATTGAAACAACGCTAACGCAGTGGCTGCAAGCTGGCGAAGCGCTTGCTCCTTTTGAGATGCTAGATGAAGCTGAATTGAAGTCTGATTCTGATGAAGGTGGAATTGTTCGCTTTAAACAACAGGTACTGCAAGAAGATGAAGTACTGGCTCATATTGCAACGGGCAAACAGGTTCATAAATTAGCACTACATTTTGGTCAATCTATTGCCTTTTTAATGCAATCTGATGCGAGCGTAAAACGCATTAAGTTTTCAGAAGAATTTAGAGCAGGTAATGATGAAGTCGGCACAGAAGATCCAATAGCACGTCTTGATGCTGACTTTGCCTTAATGGGCAGTGAATTAGTCGCCTTTATCAATGCGCTTAATCAAGCCTTCGGCCCACTCGAGCAAAGCGTATAATACTAAGGACATAATATGAAACTTTACGGCAGTTTTACTTCGCCTTTTGTTCGTCATTGTCGAATTGCACTGTTAGAGACGACACTTGATTACGAATTTATTGAAACGGATCAAGCGGCGAGTGCGACATTGTCGCCCACAAAGCGCGTTCCGTTTTTACAAGATGGCGAGTTAACACTCACCGATTCGAGTGCCATATTACGTTACATTCGCAATAAATCAGCGACACCATTTATTGAAAGTGCCACCCAGTTTGATCAATATTGCATGATCAACACGGCACTCGACAGCACCATTAATTTGTTTTTTTTGGCGAGAGACGGTGTCGATATTGAACGTTTTGATTATACGCTCAGACAAGCACAGCGAGTTGAGTCAATTCTCACTGAATTAGAACAACATAAATGGCCACTTCATGGCCCTTTTGATGATGTTCAGATTAGACTAGCGTGCTTTTTAAGTTGGGCAGTATTTCGTCAACAGATTAATATCGACCGCTATCCTAGAATGAAACTGTTTTTAGCAGCAATAGAGCGAGAACCGTTTTTTACTGAAACAGCGCCACCAGTTTAATCGCGTTAAATCTTGATAAATAAAAAAGCCCTGATATTTCAGGGCTTTTTATTGTTAACAATAAGGGCTATGCCTCGTCGTCAGTCTTAATCCATTCACCGTCTGCATCAAATGGCCAGTCAATGCCAAGCCATGCTTTAAAGAATGCTTTTTGTTCTGTGGTAACAGATTCTAGCGCTTGTATACTTAACTCGCCTTTAGGTTGCTCCCCTAAAACTATGCTGACCTCTTTTAAACGATCGTTACTAAATACCGTTAATTTAACTTTATCTCCCGGTTTGAAATCATCAAATCGTTTAGCAAATGCGTCGGCAGTCACTTTTAAGTCATTAACGGCAAGTAACTCATCACCCGCCGTCAGACCAGCTTTCCACGCTGGGCTGTTTTTCGCCACTGTGGCTAATACCAAATCGCCGTGCAGACCAGATAAGCCAATGCCGGTATTAACTTGAGTTTTTGGCTTATCGCCATAGGTTGTCACTAAACCGGCTTGGGCTAATAACGCATCAAACTCTAAGCTAAACGGTTGGTTAACAAACTTCTGCCACCATGGTTGATAATCTTTACCCGTTAACGTGGTGAGAATATTTTGCACGTCTGCGACGTTATAACCCATAGGGATTTTAAAATGCTGGTATAACGCTTTATGCACATCGCGATATGAATGCGCTAACTCACTGTCCTGGATAACACTGAAATCCAACGCCATGGAGGCAAGATAGCCCTCAGAATAGATATTCACGCTGTGATTAATCGCATAATCTCCCCAAGTGCTACTCCACTGACCTAAACTCGCCTCAGCAACAGATTGAGTGTCACGACCCGGGTTATGCTCATTAAGCACAATTCGCAAACTTAAATCGTCAAAAAACTCTTTTGCGGTTATCACACCAGCCCGCAGTAACAGTTGATTTTGAAAATAACTGGTTGAACCTTCAGCAACCCAAAGTAAATCAGTCATGTTTTCGGACTGATAATCATAAGGTACCAAACCTTGCGGACGATATGATTTCACATTCCAGGTATGAATAAACTCGTGAGATGCCGTGCTAATAAAACGCAAATAATCTTCACGTTCACGAAAATTAAAGCGCGGCAACTGAATCACAGTAGAATTAAGATGTTCGGTAGCACCACGGGCTCCGCTTGTGGCATGCACCATATACACATAACGCTCAAACGGGTAATCATCCCAAATCATTGACGCCTGGCCACTGATTTTACGTAAATCTGTCACAATTTGTTCGGTGTCGTAATTGCCCTCGCCCCAAAAGACTACCTCATATTCACGACCATCAGCGGCAAAACTAAATGACTGGTTAATGCCCGTTTCAATAGGTGAGTCAGCGAGCACATCATAATTAGCGGCTTTGAATGAATGTGAACTACGGCCTTTATCCATGCCAGAAAAGCTCTTCCAGCCCTTAGGCACTTTCATATCAATCGTTATTGGTTGCTGACGAAATTCAGGGCTATACATAAATACGCCACTGGCATCTAAATAAGCATGGCTTTCATCGATATGGCGCAAACGGTCGCCTAATTCATTGGCGTGTAACTGATAGTTCACTTTTACCGCTGTAGGCTGAGCTAAGCTAATGGTCCACTCACCGCTTGCCGTACGCTGCCAAGGTAATACCTTACCCTTGCTGTCGGTGGCTTCAAATAACCTTACCCCATCTGCGACTGGCAATACTTGATAACGGCCTGTGCGCCACACGGGTAAATTGACAATTAATTGTGCAGATTCGGTTTTAGGAAAAGAAACGCTAACTTGCGCTAAATGGTGTATGGGTTGGTTAATATCAATATGGTAATCAACATCTGCCAACGCCGACGTTGTAAAGCACATCGACAAAAACGCGCTTGTGGTTAAAAATGCAAGATTAGTAGGTTTCACTCTAGGTTCCTTCTGGTATGATTCTATTTGTTTTTATTTTAAATTATGAACAATTATAACAATCTACGCTAATTTACAAAGTGGCCATTTACGACTCATTACAAAATGTATGATTAAGTCGGTAAATATGGATGGGGTTTACACGCCATTCTCGTCTGCCCAGCGTTATTTTAAGCAACACACAAAAGGGTTTAACTGCTATGCTGCGACTCGCTCACCTTGCCTTATTCATTTCCCTATTTCTCTGCTCAGTCGCGGACGCAAAAGATCTTGAACAACAAGAAATTGAATTCAAAGAAAACCCCAATAAGCTGTTAATTAAACTCTCTAAATCGACTGAGTTTCCGTTACAGTTCACCAATAAAGAAGAGTTTACTCAAATTGCCAACGAGTTAGGGTTTGATCCGGTTGAGTTACAGCGAGATTTAGAAGTCTTAGCTAGAGTCAATCTTGAAACCAATTTGAGCTCGCCGACTAAATACGACGATGCCAAAATATTAATTGGGCAACTAGACTCAATTGCATCTAACGCCTTCGATGAAGCAATGGTCATTATGCTAAAAGCGAGGTTAAGAGCACGCGAAAATAAAGAATATCAACCGATTGTTGCTCAATACATGGATGCATTAAACAAAGTCAACACAGACATGAGCCTACAAGCAACACTGTTTAAATATATTCTCCACGAACATTTAGGTGGATTAAATATGATGTTGCTACAAGCCACTCCGTCACTATCACATTATAATCGCTATCGAGAAATTGCTTACCAGCTTCACAATGACTACTTTATTGCAGAAGCAGAAACCGCACTGGGTAAATATTACAATCGTAATGGCGACAAGGCAAAATCACTACAGCATTTTAGCGAAGCATTTAGATTAGCTAATGGGGTTAATTACCCTATGTTAAAATCGCAAGCAATGATCAATCTAGCGCGTACCTATCGAGATTTAGAACAATGGGAAGATGCTTTAAAATATGCCCATGAAGCTGCTGAAATTCAGCAACAACTCGGCTTTGAAACCTACCTTGCCGAAACGCTCAATGTCATCGCAATGGTGTATGAAGGCCAAGAGAAATGGAGTAAAGCAGTCGATTATTATTTAAATGCACAACAAGTTAACGAGCGTGTCGGTAATGTTATTGCCGTCGGGATTAACTTTCATAATATTGGTGGTATTTACTCGAAACTCAATAATATTCCAGCCGCGCTCAATGCACTACAACGTGCAAATGATATTTTTAGATCGCTAAAAACCAACCATTATTTAGTCCACAATGAGTTGTTATTCACCCAAATCAATTCACAGCAAGGTAATTGGACAGAAACAATCGACCACGCTAAAAAGACACTTGAACTGGCAAAAAAACTCAAACAAACCGACATTGAAATTGAAACACTAGGTTATTTGTCAAATGCATACCGCAAAACCAATGACCTCAATGCCGCTATCGATACCGTTGAAAATATCATTACATTAACCAATAACCATGACGATGACCCAAAAGACGAAAAAGGCTACTCTGAACTCACTGAGCAAAAGTTAAAATTTGAATTAACGCTGGTCAGTAATAAACTTGAGCTGCAAACCGCAAAAAACAAACATCATCAATTCATTATCATCTTATTAGCATTTGGATTAAGTATTGCGGTGATTATGGTGATTTTTATTTGGCGAAAATTGGCCCATAAAAATACCTTATATCTTGATGCTAAGGTGATGAATCATATTGAGCCGATGTCACAAATAGCAGGATATCGAGCATTTATTGAAAAGTTAGACACAATAGACCCAGCTGAACCTCAAACATTGGCAATGATTAATATCGGTGAGCTGAATAACCTTGATATACAGCTTGGCTTAACTGAATCACGCGCATTAATGCAAAAATTGATTGTGCAAATGAGCCAGCACCTCAACACTGAAGTCTTTATGATCCGTTCAGGGCAGCTAGCATGCTACTTTAATCAACAACGCCATGCCGACGATATTTACGATGCATTAGTCATATGCCTTGAAAAATTAAACACCATACAACCCAATATTCCACATTTTGCTCAATTACATGATGTCCACCAGGCGAGTATTGGCCACATCAATTTACCCTTGTTAGCCAATCCAGACGTTAACATCAGTGCTCAATTACATTTCGAAACATTACAGTATGCATTAGCGGCTGCCATTGGCATTAAAGAGAAACCAGCTTATGTTTCATTAAGGCCACTTAATTTTGCTCCAGCCGCTATTTTTATGCCGCCACTATATTTAAATCTGACCCAAGCATTAAACAGAGGCATCATCCGAGCTGAAAGCAATCGAAATACTTTAGAAATCAATTGGCCAAAAAGCTAATTGATTAATAAACTAGCAGTTATGATTAAATAGTGAATGTTTATTAGCAATTAGATTTGTTGCACAACATTAATGAGATAACATCTATACTATATGGACTAAGAGATCATCCTTAGCACTGGGATTGCAGCACTAGGATTGTGGCACTAGATGGTTTATTACTATCTAATTAATAGTAGGCAATACAATAATGAAAGAGTCTGATACAGCGATTTCGCAAATTACCTTAATGAAGCAAAAGCTTCATGCAGCGAAGCTTGCGCTGGATGATATTAATACCGATCGCAATGACAAATTAAAAACGCTAATCCAGTTTATTAGCCATTTAAGCCTTGCCTGTAAAGGTCAAAACTTAGAGCTAGACAATAAACTGGCTAAGTTGCGTCATCATATGCAAAATTTTGAGCAAATTGATGAAGCCCTTCCTGAATTGGTTGATATAGAACGTCTACTTAAATCACAATACAGCCATACTATGTCACGCTTAGAAGACAGTCGTCTTGGCCTGACACGTGTTATTCGTCAAATTCAACGTATCAACTCAGCACCAGACAAACTCAAAAAAGAAATTAATTACTTTAAACAAGATCTCAATAAGCCTTTCCATACCGTATGGGAATACATTCCCAAGGTTGAAAAGCTCATCTTTTTTTACGAAGAGATTTTAAAACAAGAGATTTCAGGTACTGACAACTACGACATTTTGCCGCAACACATACAATTGGCCAGAGAACTGGCAGCAAAAATAGCAGAAGTCGAGTTTAGAAAAGATCAACGCGATCAAATACTGGTGATTAAAGAGGTATTACTGGGCGATATTCATGTTAATGGTTTACTCGACGCATACCAAACCATCTTAAGCTTACTACTTGATAATATTGCTCGTGAAAAAACCGCTTCACAAGACTTTTTGTTTGCCTTAAATGATGCGCTCAGTATCGTCCGTGACGTGGTTAACAACACTTATAACAACAGCCAACGCAGTGAGCAAATAAAAGGTCAATTAAACAAAGAAATTAACTTACGTGTAAGTAATGCTGATTCATTAGTGGTTGATCTTGATAATATTACCGAGCTAAAAACACAACTTACCGTACAATTATCGTCTCTACGTGATGCCCTATCGCGCAAAGAAGCGCTTGAGCAACGTGAGCAAACCATTTTACGCAAATCGATAGACTCTATGCGAAAAGAGCTTAACGCAATGAGTAACGAAGCCAACACTTACAAAGAAAAGCTGTTCGAACACCAAAAACTGAATCTATTAGATCCACTCACTCAACTGTCAAACCGCACCGCGTTAGAAGACAGAATGGAGCAGGAATACCGCAACCACGTGCGCTTTAAAACGCCATTGTGGATTGCCATAACTGATATCGATCATTTTAAAACCGTTAATGATAATTTTGGCCACAGTACGGGTGATAAAACCCTACAAGTGATTGCTATGGCACTTAAAAACTCATTGCGTGACAGTGAATTTGTGGCACGTTATGGTGGTGAAGAGTTTGTCTTATTATTACCAGGCATTACAGATGAACACATCTCACAGATGCTTAACCGAGTAAGAGAAAAGATTAAAAATATTCCGTTTAAGTTTAAAAATCAGAGAATTACAGTTACATTATCTATAGGTGCTGCACAAGTAATGGAAAATGAGACGCTCGAAGAAGCATTTGAAAGAGCCGACGCAGCATTATACCAAGCAAAAAACAACGGCAGAGACCGAGTCGTTATTGATATCTAGTCCATTGCAAAACAATGTTCTTTGGACTCGATAACAAACATTCGAGTCCAAAGGAGTTGCTTATGATCGTAAAAATTAGTCCACGCGGTAGCCTAGACCAACTGTCTCAATTAGAAGTAGAACGCCTAAAACAAGGTGCCAAAAGCGACCTTTATCAATTATATCGAAATTGCTCACTTGCAGTACTCGCCTCAGGTTTAATCAGCGACAGCTCAGAAGAATTATTTACCCGCTACGAATCTTTTAGCGTCAATATTTTGCAGCGTGAACGCGGCATTCAAATCGAATTAATTAATCCGCCCACTCAAGCATTTGTCGACGGCGAAATTATTGTTGGTATTCAAGAACACTTATTCGCAGTACTGCGAGACATTATCTACATCAGCAATAAATACGATAATTTAAAACACATTGATTTAACCAATGCCAGTCACATTACCAATGTGGTGTTTGATATTTTGCGAAATGCTCAAGCCATATCACCGATGAAAGATCCCAATGTGGTTGTCTGTTGGGGTGGCCACAGTATTAATCCTGTTGAGTATCAATACACGCGCGATGTAGGCTATCAATTAGGGCTGCGTGGTCTCGACATTTGCACCGGTTGTGGACCAGGAGCAATGGAAGGCCCTATGAAAGGCGCCACCATTGGTCATGCAAAACAGCGCATACATAATGCACGTTACATCGGCTTAACAGAGCCCAGCATTATCGCTGCAGAGCCACCAAACCAGATTGTGAATGAACTGGTGATTTTACCGGATATTGAAAAACGACTAGAGGCCTTTGTGCGCCTTGGGCATGGTATTGTTATATTTCCGGGTGGTGCGGGCACGGCTGAAGAACTGCTGTACTTTTTAGGTATTTTATTGCACAAAGATAACTGCGATAGCCCATTTCCATTGATATTAACTGGCCCTGCCCAAAGCGCAGAATACTTTACTGAAATAGATGCCTTTATTGGTGCAACACTCGGTGAAGAGGCTCAAAGTAAATATCAGATCATTATTGATGACCCGGTCCAAGTGGCCCAAATAATGAAACAAGGGATGACTGAGGTCAAAAACTACCGCAAAAATAAAGGTGACGCTTATCAATACCAATGGTCACTCAAAATAGAGCCAGAATTTCAATTACCCTTTGATCCAACCCATGAAGTTATGGCAAATTTAAACTTATACTTTCAAGACAACAAAGCAGAACTTGCCGCTAATTTACGCAAAGCATTTTCGGGCATTGTTGCGGGTAATGTTAAAAGCGACACGATTAAACTTATCCAACAACACGGGCCTTTTAACATACAAGGTGATGTGCAACTCATGCACATGATGGATAACCTGTTAACGGCATTTGTAAAACAACAACGGATGAAATTACCAGGTAGCGCGTATGTGCCCTGCTACAACATAATAAAAACCAATGAATAAACTGCTGATTATCGATGGATTAAACCTTGTGCGCCGTATTCACGCAGCGCTACCAGATGAAAACGACATAGAGAGCGTTCAACAACGCTCTCTGGCTGCATCACAAAAAATGTTGCTGCAACATCAACCTACTCACGTTATCGTCGTGTGGGATGGTAATGAGACGTCTTGGCGCAAGGTTCTGTATGACGATTATAAAAAAGGCCGCAAGCCAATGCCCACCGCATTAAGCGAAGGGCTGGCAAAAATCAAAACGACATTAGCAGACAATGATATTCACTCATTTGATGCACAATCGGAGGCAGACGATGTTATTGCTACGATAGCGACCAAAGTGATAAGCAATCATGGTGAAGTGGTTATCGTGTCAACCGACAAAGGTTTTAGTCAACTCCCTACTAAAAACCTCACCTTGTGGGATCATTTTAATCAGCAAAAGTTTGATATCCATCAATACGAAAAAAAACTCGGGGTTGAACAATATCAGTTCCTCGACTTTATCGCGCTTGCTGGAGACAGTGGTAATAAAATTCCGGGAATTACCGGTATAGGGCCCAAATCGGCTGCCGACTTACTCAACAAATTTAGAACTCTTGCCAACCTATACCAATCGCTTGATAACCTGGGTGCTAAACAGGCACAAAAACTGGCTGAGGGAAAAGAAATGGCGCGAATTAGCTACAAGCTTGCGCAGCTACAAACTGATATCCCACTCAATGTGAACTTAAAACAATTTAGAGCAAAAAACGCTGAGTAATTCATATCACACACGTAAAACAGCTTAACAAAAACGCCTCAGTATCATTGATATTGAGGCGTTTTGTTTTAATATGAACGTTTAATATGAACGTTTAATCTTAAGGTTTTTACCACATTGTGGATTAATCGGCTTTTTTATACTCTTGGTAGGCTTCACCTTGAGATAGCCATTGTGGTGCTGGTTCACCTTTTAAATAATGGTCAAAGTATTGTTTCATTTTAATACTGTAATCCAATTTATTGGGGTATTTTTTCAAATGATGCGGCTCATCTTGATATTGTAAAAACACTACGTCTTTGCCTGCTCGGCGCATCGCTAAATACAATTCCACACCTTGCTCCCAAGGCACTGCATCATCTTTATCACCAAACATAATCATCATCGGTGTTTGAATACGATCGGCATAAAAGATAGGTGAATTTTCAATGTACTTTTGCGGGGCTGCAAATAAACTAGCACCTATGCGGCTTTGACCCGTTTCGTATTGGAATTGACGCGCTAAGCCCGAACCATGACGAATACCGCTATAAGCACTGGTCATATTTGACACTGGAGCGCCAGTGACCACAGCCTTAAATATGTTGGTTTGAGTCACAGCATATGCACTTTGATAACCGCCCCATGAGTGACCCTGGATCCCGACAGCATCGGGATCTGTCACGCCCATCTCAATGAGTTTTTGCACACCTGCGGTTAATGCTTTAACAGACGAAATACCAGGATAACCAATTTCAAAACGGATATCGGGTAAAAAGATGGCATAACCATTGTCTGCATACCAAGCAAAATTAGGACGATGATTCAACTTCATATCAGGGAAAGCATGCAATCTGTCGCTCATAAAACGGTAAAAGTACACCATGGTTGGATACGCTTTACCCGCTTGGTAATGGGTCGGTTTAATTAAGACGCCATCCATTTTTACACCATCGCCATCACGCCAATGCACAAGCTCGGCATTGCCCCAAGCAAAATCGTTACGTTGAGCATCAAGTGTGGTGAGTTGCTTGGCACTTTGTACATTATTGACATCAGCACTGTATAAGTCTGGATACACATCGTAGCGCTGTTTAGAAAAGACCACGGTGTTAGCATCATTAGCGCGGGCTAATACGGTTAACTTACTGTCGCCACTGGTCATTGCACGAACACCTTGTTTACCCACTGTCGCAGCGTAAAAGGTATCGGCTTTAGTTGCATGGCTGTAACCTTGTAACAACAGTTGTTGGCCCTGAGTTATCGTCGCTGGTAGCCGCTTCTTTTTGACTAAACCCACAACTCTAAATTGCGTTTTACTCTTACGTCCCTCTCCATTTGTTAGCATAAAACCGTTATGTGACGATGTATCAAATTGCCACATATCGTATTTATCATAGAAGGTCACACCGCTATCATCTGCTAACCAAGGGCCAAACCCGTATCCTGGTGCTTCAATGGGATAATCATGGTCTTCATCGGCGAATGGCGTGCTGATGTGTTGTGTTAAATTAACCTTACGACCAGACATAATATCGCGTAAATACACACTGCCCTGCTGGTAATAAGCCAGATATTTAGCATTTGGCGACAATGTCGGCATGGCATCACTCGGCTGCTGTATCAATATTGGCTGTTTTTTGCCTGTGTTCAAATTAACCAGATACACATCGCGGTAAAAACCGGCCCAAGTGACCATTTTTTGATACGGTACATCTGAGCTTGCTAACAAATAATCGGCTTGTTCACCATAAGTAACATCTGGCACCGTTTGGTCAGCTAATTGCAGCATTTTATTGGTATCAAGGTGTAAGACGGCCAAATAAGTACGTTTTAGCTCTTTTGCGTATTCTTTAACCTCTTGCGGTTTAATTTTCGCATCGTCGCCATGCCACACTCTCAACTGCTTTTGCGCAGTGATAACCTCGGGGTTGAATACATCTTCAGCGTTAGTGTATTTTGCTTGTTCGACTTGCTGAGCCACACTCGGCACTCGACCAACAAATAAACGTTGATTATCTTTTGAAAACTGCACACTGGAGTATTGGTTGTAGCTCCAACGATTATCTTTACCATATGTACGCTGCTTATTACTGCTAGTATCAAACACTACAAGTTCATGCTCACGGCCATAACGCTCAACAGCGGCGTTACCTTTGGTCAATGCAACAAAACGTCCATCGGGACTAATGGCTAATGATTCAAGTTGCTCGTTATCGCTGTTAAATACGCTTTCGCTGGTCAATGAGTCAAGCTTAACCAAAGTCAGGTTATGCGATGTTGGTTGCTGCTGATTTTGTAGTACCGCTAAGAACTTACCCGCTTTATCAAACGCAAATTGCGTGACGTTGTTTAGCGACAGTTGTTCATTGGTTGCAAGTTTGACCAACGTAATTGAAGTGCCTATATCTTTTTTATCAACAGGCTTTTCGGCTTCGGCTTGCTCAGCAATAACGTTTTTATCTGATTCCACAGCCGATGTTTCAGCTTTTTCATCATCCGCGTCGATAGGTTTGTATTTCACCAATAAATAAGCACCATCGTCACTGAATATAGCGGTATCGACATTATCAAATTGTTGTTGTGTACCATTGTCTGTGGCTAATAACACCACAGAGTGAGGTAAATCGTCGCTTTTCTCTGTTTCTCGTTCAAACAAAGGCGCTTCTATATTCGCAAGCACAAAGCGACCATCTGCACTCACTTTAACATTGCTACCATGCTCAATTTGATATTGCTTATTGCTATCACTAAAGCGCACCAATGCACGGCTATCACCGCGGTCAGGCATTGCTTGTACCGCGATTACCTTGCCATTATCTGACACAACAGGTTGCTGCAGCGTTTCAAACTTCATTATATCGTCAACGGTTAATACCCGAGGCGCCGCAACGCTTGAAGCACTAAAAGACAGGCATATCGCCAATGGAATTAAATTAAATACCTTCACAGTTTCCTCTAATTATTATCATGTTGGATGGTCTGTTTTTTTTAATGGCTGACAAGCAGCGTCATTAAATCGATGATCATTCGACCAAAGTCGTCTATATAAAAACGCTTTAGCGAATAAGCTATTCGTGGTCAATATCTGACTCTGGTTACCAATAGCCATTGTCGTTCTCAGAAAAATCCAAATCGAACTGATTGAAAGTTCATAGTAAAACAAACAGATTAGGATTGACTTAAAAATAACGGAAATAATGTGATAACACTCACTATTTTCTGTAAATAAACGTTAAAAGTCGTTAAAATACGCCGCAGAAAAACGACGGATTTTATCGTCGTCTGACCGTAGCAATGATGCGGTTCAATACTCGCTGTAACCACAACCGTGGAAAGGACTATTCATGTCAAAACGTACAATTACCGTAATCCCAGGTGATGGGATTGGACCTAGCATTATCGATTCAGCCTTAAAAATCCTCGACAAAGCAGGATGTGACTTTGAATACGAATTTGCAGATGCCGGGTTAACTGCACTTGAAAAGCACGGTGAACTATTACCACAACGTACATTAGATCTTATCGAAAAAAACCGTATCGCCTTAAAAGGTCCATTAACGACGCCTGTGGGTGAAGGTTTTACTTCAATCAATGTCAGTCTTCGTAAAAGGTTCAGCTTATACGCTAACGTTCGCCCAGTGAATTCTTTTAAAGGCACGCAAGCACGTTACGAAAACATCGATATCATTACGGTTCGTGAAAATACCGAAGGCATGTATTCAGGTTTAGGCCAAAAAGTATCAGATGACGGCCAAACGGCTGAAGCAACTAGTATTATTACTCGCCAAGGCGCTGAGCAAATCACCACATTTGCTTATGAATTAGCCCGTAAAGAGAACCGTAAAAAAGTCACTATCGTGCATAAAGCAAACATCATGAAATCGACTTCAGGTTTATTTTTGAAAGTCGCGCGTGAAGTGAGCCTTCGTTACCCAGACATTACAACTGAAGAAATGATTGTTGATGCCACCTGCATGAAATTAGTCATGAGCCCAGAAAACTTTGATGTGATTGTGACCACTAACTTATTTGGTGACATCTTATCTGACTTATGTGCTGGTCTGGTTGGCGGTTTAGGCATGGCACCTGGTGCTAACATTGGTCGTGATGCCGCTATTTTTGAAGCCGTACACGGCAGTGCACCTGACATAGCAGGTAAAAACCTTGCGAACCCAACGTCAGTAATTTTAGCATCGATTCAAATGCTAGAATATTTAGGCATGTCAGACAAAGCCATCATGATCCGTGATGCCGTTGCTGCTGTGATTGAAGAAGGCGATCGTACAACTCGCGATTTAGGCGGTACTCACGGTACGACCGACTTTACCCAAGCTGTTCTTGATCGTTTAAGTTAATCATACCACTTCGTATTAATAAGTGACCTCTCAGAATGCGTCCAGCGGTTTTTGATTAAGGCGGCGTTATGTCGTTAATGCTTGTTCCCTTTCAAATAGCGAGAACGCAGAGCAAAAGCGGCTGAGGCATTCCTTTCAGGCGAGTTTTAAAAGGGCTTACACTGCGTTGCATGACTTCGAAAGAGAATAACTATTCATTCAGTCATGCGCCTTATTTAAGCCCTTTTAAATTCTCGCTGAGTCATCACTTATTAACGCGGAATGTTATCACTTCTTTTTCTACAAGTTTTTAAGCTTAACAAAAAGCCCGCTGATAATAATTATCAGCGGGCTTTTTATTGCTTAAGTAAAATCATTAAACGTAACTAAGGTTAAGCGTAACTCACACCCTTTTCAGGGAATAACCATAAGTGTACGGTCACTTCATCACGGTCATGATATAAGTGCTTACACTGCATTTTAAATTCAATTTCGTTCTCAGTTAAAATGGTGCTCATGGTTTCTAAAATGGTGCTGACTTCTTTGTAACGGCTCTTCATTGGCAGTTTAAGATTAAAGATGGCCTCTTTAAACCAGCCATTAATCGCCCATGCTTCCATTAGCTCAGCGACTCGAGCCGGCTTTTCAACCATGTCACACACTAACCAATAAATGTTTTTACGTGGTGGTTCAAAACGAAACCCATCAGCTCGGTAATGTTTAACCTGGCCTGTTTCCATTAATTTAGGATCCATTGGGCCATTATCAATAGCAGCAACCATCATACCGCGGCGAACAAGTTGATATGTCCAACCACCAGGGCAAGCGCCCAAGTCAACAGCATTCAAGCCACTGCGACAACGCGTTTCTTGCTCTTCCTTAGTTAAAAACACACCAAAAGCTTCATCGAGTTTTAAACTAGAGCGGCTCGGTGCATCGTTGGCCATTTTTAAACGTGGAATACCCATAAAGTGTGGAGAACTGTTACTACTTAACGAATAACCCGCATAGGCTTTACCTGGGCCAATAAAACACACATGAATAATAGGACGACGATCATTATCTGCATTGAGTAATGCGCCACTTTTCTTTAAACCTTGACGAAGCGGTACCGTAAATTTACGGCAAAAAGCTGACAGCTCTTTAGCTTCATTGGTGTCTGGAGTTTCAACGCGTAAATCGCCACATTTTGATAACTCTGATAATGCAGCAACCACTGGGCTAACACGATCTTGCTCAGGTAAATCCGACAACAACTCGCCCGCAGCAAACATTTGTCTGGCGAAGACCAATGAACTTAGCGCCAAATCTTTAGCTAAAGTATCCGCCCCATCCTCTTCAAAACACTGATAAATAACATAAGCATCATTAACGTTGGTTTTAACAAAGCCACCAACATTGAGTTCTGCTGCACGTTGTTGAATTTCTGCCGCACAGTCTTTTTCATAGCCTGAACGACAAAATAGGAATAGGTTTTTCATTTGGAGCCTTAACGTAAGGATGGTCGCATAGAATCGCGAGACAATAATCTTGCTATTATACCCAAAAAAACGTCAGGGGGGAGAATTTAGGTGTTCCGTTATTTATCGGTTTTTGATTGCCAGACAGCGACAGCAAATAGCACCCACCCTATTAGTAAACACAAACCCCCCATAGGGGTTATTGGCCCAATCCATTTCGCGCCAGTAAAGGCATATAAATACAACGAGCCTGAAAATAGCACCATACCGGCAATGAAGCTGTAAGCTGCCCAATTGAGTAATTTAGAGGTAATCCAATGACCCGAAAAGGCTAACACGATCAATGCAAAAGTATGATAAAACTGATACTCAACACCGAGTTTAAAAATGTTCACCAACTCTGGTGGTGCGATTGCTTTTAGTCCATGAGCACCAAATGCTCCCAAAGCCACCGCTAAAAATCCACTTAGGGTTGCGACAAGCAACAAGCTTTTATTCATGTCATTATTCCTATCGAATACTTAAAAAGAGTTAACCATTAGAAGCAATAAATTGACTGATACTGTTTATCGCCAGTTGCATATTACCCGCTAAGGTATAACCGGACGACTTTCGGGGTTGTAAGCTGTGATCGCCATCGCTCATCCAGCATAATTGCGTCTTTTCTGTTAGCGTCCAGGCAGGGATTTGTTCACGGCCACCAAACTTATCTCGCTCACCTTGAACGATAAGTATAGGTAATGGATTAGTTTGAATAGGCGCTAAACGAGGTTCGCCACCTTTTAACGGAATAAACGGATAGCCTAAGCAAATCACGGCGCTAATGTGAGCAGCGATATCTTGCGCTTGTGATGACACAAAGGAGTGTTGTTTGCTGGTCAATATAGCCGACATTCGTCCGCCCATTGATTTACCCATAAGTACAATACGTTTAGGCGCAATTAGCCCTTGCTCAATTTTATGTCCAACGTCTATCAACACTTGTTCAAAATGATGCAGCAATTTGGGCGCGCGATCGGGTGGTCGACGTTTACCATCTTGCATATTCGCTTGCATATACAAAAAATTGAATCGATACACTTGAAAGCCCGCTGTGACTAATTGGTCACTCATATTGACCATAAACTCATGGTGCATATTCGCGCCGGCTCCATGAGCAAAAATGATCAAGGTATCACTTTTAGCCCCTTGTAAAACATAATCTTGCGCCAGTTCGGTTTGACTATCCGGTAAGCAACTCACTGCGCGACTCCTCTGCAAACATGTCGACCATCCATTCTCTGAATGCTGAAATTTTGCCAATTTCAGAATGATTTTGCTGGCAAACAAGGTAATACGCGTCTTTACTGACTAACACTTCAGGAAACGGGCAAATTAAGCGCCCCGCTTTAATATCTGGCCTTGCCAATACGCTGTAGCCTAGCGCCACGCCTTGCCCGTGAGCAGCAGCCTGTAGCACTAGTGACGAGTGACTGAATATCGGCCCCTGGTTAACGTTAATGTCGGTAACGCCGCACTGCCTAAACCATGCTTGCCAGTCCTGGCGACTAGAGTCATGCAATAAAGTATGGAACTTTAAATCACTGGGCTGAGATAAAGGCTTCGGGCCATTAAGTAATAATGGAGAACATACAGGAATGAGCACTTCATTACGTAATTTGTCTGCACGTAAGCCAGGCCAGTTACCTTGGCCGTAATAAATCGCCACATCGACATCGTCGGTTAACGAACTTGCGTCACTGTCTACGGCTTTAATACGCACGTCGATATCAGGGTTTTTCTCGCTAAATTTTGCTAAACGAGGCACCAACCATTGGATCGCAAAACTGGGAGACATGCTAACCGTTAATGAGCCAACAGCACTGCGCGCAAGCAAGCGATTTGTCGCTTCACCCAGCTCAATAAAAATATCTTTGATGTCGAGAAAGTAACTTTGACCTTCTTCTGTTAACAATAATGATCGATTCTTACGTCTAAACAGCTTTAGCCCTAAAAAATCTTCTAATGCTTTAATCTGATGACTTACTGCGGCTTGAGTGACGAACAACTCTTCTGCGGCGCGGGTAAAGCTCAGATGCCTTGCTGCGGCCTCAAATGCTTTCACCGCATTTAAGGGGGGCAATCGTCTAGACATAGTGATCAATCTCTCGTTTTATAATTAGTTTTTCTAATGATTATCGTTATTTTTTGTCGCTTGTAAAGAACACTGTGTTTGGTTAAATTAGCATCATTGAAAATACAGTTGGACAATCTCTACGACGTTATCGGGATAGTCCGGCAAATGTGACACATTAGCCTGGAGGCTCACCCAATGTTCAACTTAAAAACGATTGCTGCATTAATTCTGACATCCATCATTGGATTGACTACTGCACAAGCAACAGAGCTAGAACCTATCAACATGATCGATTTGCATGCTGAATTATCTCAAAGCATTGAAGCGATGAAAGTTGACATCAATGATGATGTTAACAGCATTTTAGTTGCAGACAATGAAGAAGCACAAAAAACTTCTGAAGCGACCCAGGCAAACTAATTTTCGCTCAGCGCGCAGACAATAAAAAACCGCATTTAATGCGGTTTTTTATTGTCTGTAAGTTTTTATTGTCTGTAAATCATCTACCAATCAATAACGCCATCAGCATTATTGATTGGCGTTATGTTTATGGACGGTAAACTTTAACGTTCGTATAACCCTGCTCAATTAAATACAACGCTTGCAGTTTACTCATCACACCACGGTCACAATACAGAAGATACGTTTTGCTCTTGTCTAAATCAGCAAACTGAGTCGCTAATTTAAAGAATGGGATCGCTTTCACCATCACGTTGTCCAGCGTTAATGGTTTACGCTCTTCTTCTTCCGGTGCGCGCACATCAATGACAATCTCGCCTGAAGCCACATCTTTCACCGTTTCAGTTTCAGTGACTTGCTTATTCATTTCAGCTTCAATGTCACGGATATCCATCACCACAGCGGCCTCAATAACACGGTCAATTAAATCCTCAGAGAATTTAAGCTCTTCTTTTTCCACTTTAGATAAAATCGCTTTTACGGTTGGTTTTTGTGAAATTACACCACAATATTCAGGGATTGATTTAGCAAAATCTTCAGTGCCAATCACGCGGCTCTGATTAATAATATCTTGCTTGTCCATTGCAATTAGCGGGCGCAAAATCAATAAATCAGTACTGCGATCAATCACATTTAAGTTGGTTAATGTCTGGCTTGATACTTGACCTAAACTTTCACCCGTCACTAACGCTTGGATGCCAAATTTGTCAGCGATACGAGTTGCGGCGCGCATCATCATACGCTTTAACACTACGCCCATCTGGCCATTATCAATACGTTCAAGAATTTCAGCCACTACAGGTTCAAACGGCACAGACACAAAACGTACCTTGTGAGACTCGCCATACGTTTTCCACAAGTGGTAAGCCACTTGCTTTACGCCAATCTCGTGCTGAGCACCACCAAGATTGAAGAAGCAGTAATGAGTACGGGCACCTTTTTTAATAAACTGGAAACTCGATACGCCTGAATCAAAACCACCAGAAATAAGCGATAACACATCTTCTTGAGTCGCCATAGGAAAACCACCTAGACCTGGAATTCGACGTTCAACCATGTATAACTTGTCTTGATCAATTTCAAGATTCACTGTTACGTCTGGATTTTTAAGTTTTACGCCCAGCGCGTCGGTGTGTTGGTTTAATCCGCCGCCAACATACCGTTCAACTTCAATAGAATTAAAATCATGGTTACCTGAACGCTTCACTCGCACACAAAAGGTTTTACCCGCGATTTCATCACGGTATTTAGGCAACACTTGCTGATAAATATGATCGATTGAATCAAAAGCATATTCACTCACCTGCACAACATGAGCAATACCTGGAATACAGCCTAAACGCTCGGCGAACGCATCGACTAATTCAGGTTTATTGACTGGTACTCTCACTAAAATACGATCATATAAACGTTGTACTTTGGCTTCTTCATCAACCTTTTTCAGCACGTTACGAATATTAGTTTCGAGCATTTTGGTAAAACGCATTCTTACCGACTTGCTCTTCATCATTATTTCAGGGTACAGCTTTACAATAAACTTCATGGGGTGTCCGCAGGCATAACTTATCCCTTAGCACAGACAAAGTGTGGCTCGCTAAAAGGAGTTGTAATACGTTGATTATAAATTAAAAAAACAGCTTACAGATTTGATGCATCACAGTTTATTAATAAACCAAAGCCAAAACGTAAGCAATAATTCGCGGATTATACCAAAAGCTGACTATTAACCAAACATATTCACCGGTTAATCATGTATTTTGTGCAGACAACACAGTTAATACACATTCATATAACAAAAAAGCGCAACCTGTTTAGGCTGCGCTTTTTTTGTCAGAAAACCATCTTATTGATCTACGGTTATCTCATCTGATTCTTTTGCTTTACCTTGTTCAATAGAAATCTCCACTCGACGATTACGAGTGCGATTTTCATTGGTATCATTAGGCACAAGCGGTCTATTTGACGCTTCACCCACAACCTTCATCCGCGTTTCATCAAATCCTGATACGCGTCTCAACTCATCCGCTACGGCAACAGCACGTTTGCTTGATAACTCCCAGTTAGAACTATAAAGCTCGTTACTAATATGGGCGCCATCTGTATGGCCAGATACCGTCACAATACCAGGTACATCTTTAAGTAGCTCACCAATGGAGCGAACAATCGGTTTAAATTTAGGCTGTAAAAAACCAGAACCTGAAGCAAACGAGCCTTTTTCACGAATTCGAATAATGATTTGTTGACCTAGCGATTCAATTTCAATGGCGCCGTCAACGATCTCTTCGTTGAGTTTTTCAGCCATTTTTTTCACTTGTTCATTAATGTTTTCTTGTGCAGAAGCGGCATCTTTTTTGACCGCCTCAGCGACTTCCTGAGCCGTTGCTGCAGCATTACCACCACGCTGATCACCACTTTGTTTTTGTGTGCCGCCAGCGCTGTCTTCTTCGCCGGCTTGATATTCAATTGTCGGCTGAGTCATTTCGTTAGTCTGCTGATTAATAATTTCAATCGGCGTGGGATCAGGTCTACCAGGGCGAAACTCAAGCGCAATGACAGATGTTCCTTTGGGAATATCTTTTACTTCAACCTTATTTTGCACCCCAAATGCATACTTCATGGAGCCTGCTATTTGCTTAAACTTTAAAACGTCCATTTCTGCAAATGACAATAACAACACGAAAAAACACATCAACAACGACATTAAGTCAGCAAAGGTTGCTAACCACATCGGGGCGCCAGGAGGTGGACATTGACACTTGGCCTTAGCCATGACTATTCTCCGTCTGTCGTGTTAACTTTGCGTTGTTTCTCCGCGAGGTAGTTTTTGAGGAACCCTTCTATCACACGTGGATTTTGACCATCTTGAATAGCTAATACGGCATCCATAATGAGATTACGATTAAGCATCTCTTCGCCCATGCGCAGAGCAAGCTTATCCGCCATAGGTATTGCCACCATGTTAGCAATCATTGCCCCATAAAGTGTGGTCAATAAGGCAACGGCCATCGAAGGACCAATCGATTTAGGGTCTTCCATGTTAGATAACATCGCAACTAAACCCACGAGTGTACCAATCATACCCATCGCAGGGGCTACATCACCAAATGCCCTAAAAATACTTATCCCTGTTTTATGGCGTTCCTCAGTCAAGGCAATGTCTTTTTCAAGGGCATTACGGACAACATCACCGTCATGACCGTCGACAAGCATATCAACAGCTCTTTGCATAAAAGTATTGGTAATGACCGCTTCTTCTAACGCTAAAAACCCACCTTTACGCGCGGCATCAGCCATAGTAACTGATTGCTCAATCAAATCTTCTGGTTTATCAATTTTGAAAATAAACGTTTTTAGTCCAATTTTTACAGCACCTAGGAATTGGCCTAAGTTAAATTTCATCATCACCACAAAAATAGAGCCGGCTATAACAATTAATATTGAAGCAACGTCAATAAATAGGCCGATACCGCCACTGGTAACCATGGCACCGATAATAAACCCAAACGCGCCGATAATACCTATTAGGGTAGCTAAATCCACAACCTCTCCTCAATCGCAGTGATGACTCTGCTTTATTGTGCGCTTTATTAAGTGCAATTTATAATGACGTTTTAGCACAGCTAACATTGATAACAAGCAATCTTAATCTCAATCGTTATGCATTACTGTAAAAGTTGCAATACTCTCTTTAGATAACATGCCCGTTTTATATTACATGATGGTATCAATCTAACAGCAGTTTACGCTATCGATTTAAAATCTTAACTCTTTATCGGACAAAGTTGGCTCAAGTTTAGCCCGTTTTTAAGGTTTCTAAAAAAAATTCAATAACAAAGCGTGCTGTTGAGCAAATAACCAGCGACTGTATTTGACCGATACGCTGGGCTGATATACCTTGTCACTCGCGCCAAGAGAGGAATATTAACCGTGGCTAAAAAACCAGAAAATCTCAGTTTCGAGCAATCTTTAACAGAACTCGAAACCATTGTAGCTCACTTAGAACAAGGTGAAGTCTCACTAGATGACGCGCTCAAACAATTTGAACGTGGTATTACCTTAGTGCGTCAAAGCCAAACTAAGCTTGAACAAGCTCAACAAAAAGTGTCTATTTTATTAAATGAAAATGATGTTGAATTAGCACCATTTTCAGTCGAAAGTGAATAATCGTCAATCATTTAGGTTGAAATATAGGTCTTAATACGTGTTAGCTGAAGCGATAAAAACTTACCAAAAACGAGTTGATGCTGTTCTGAGTGAACATTTAAATCAACTTGATGATGCCGCGCCTCACCTTAAGGCGGCCATGTTGCATGGTGCGTTATTAGGCGGTAAGCGAATTCGACCGTTTTTGGTTTACAGTGTTGGCGACATGCTCGGGGTCAATATTGACGCCCTTGATAAAGCGGCTGCAGCCATTGAATGTATTCATGCTTACTCATTAATACACGATGATTTACCCGCAATGGACAATGACGCGCTCCGTCGTGGCCAGCCGACCGTTCATATTGCTTTTGATGAAGCTACCGCCATTTTAGCCGGTGATGCCTTGCAAACGCTGGCGTTTGAGATCATTACTGCGCCATGTGAAACACTCACCCCAAGCCAACAATTAGCGATGGTGAGCGCATTAGCCAAAGCCTCGGGTTACCAAGGCATGTGTGGTGGTCAGGCGATTGATCTTAGCGCCACAAATCACAGTATAAATTTACAACGCTTAACTGAATTACATAATAAAAAAACCGGTGCGTTAATTAGTTGCGCCGTTGAACTTGCATTAATTACTGCCAATTTGCCAAAAGTGCAGTACCAACTAATGATGCAATACGCCCAATCATTAGGATTAGCGTTTCAAGTTCAGGACGATATTTTAGATATTACCGCAAGCACGGAAGAGCTTGGAAAACCTCAAGGCAGTGATGAGCAATCCAATAAAAGTACCTTCCCTAAACTACTGGGTCTTGATGGTGCAAAGGCCTGTGCGGAACAACTAATACAAGATGCACTATCAGCGCTGACTAAATTGCCATACAATAGCCAGTTAATTGCAGACTTCGCCCGTTATATTATTGAGCGAAGATTATAATAAGAGTCAGAAAATCTCGCTATGAGTTTCGATATTTCTAAATTCCCAGTACTAGCTCAGGCTAATACACCAGAAGAATTAAGGAAGTTACCGCAAGGTTTACTTCCACAAGTGTCTGATGAACTTAGACAATTCTTACTTCAGTCTGTTGGTATTTCCAGCGGACATTTTGCGTCTGGCTTAGGCACAGTTGAATTAACTGTGGCACTTCATTATGTCTATAACACCCCATTTGACCGTTTGATTTGGGATGTCGGCCATCAAGCCTACCCACATAAAATTTTAACCGATCGCCGTGAGCGCATGCACACCATTAGGCAAAAAAATGGTCTGCATCCTTTTCCGTGGCGTGAAGAAAGTCAATACGATACCTTTAGCGTTGGCCACTCTGGCACATCTGTTAGTGCCGCATTAGCCATGGCAGTCGCCGCAGACAAAGAAGCGGTTGGGCGTAAAGTCGTGGCCGTTATTGGTGACGGTGCGATGACCGGTGGCATGGTATTTGAAGCCATGAACCACGCTGGAGACTTGCATAAAGACATGCTGGTTGTATTGAACGACAATGAAATGTCGATTTCAGAAAATGTGGGTGCATTAAACAATCATTTAGCTCAGTTGATGTCTGGACGTTTTTACACCACCATCCGCGAAAGCAGTAAAAAAGTGCTTAAAGGAATGCCTGTCATTAAAGAAATGGCTAAGCGCACCGAAGAGCACCTTAAAGGCATGGTCGTTCCGGCTACGTTATTTGAAGAACTAGGCTTTAATTACATTGGCCCAATCGATGGCCATGATGTGGACTCGCTGGTAGAAACCTTGCGTAATATGCGCAACCTCAAAGGCCCTCAAATGCTGCATATTATGACCAAAAAAGGTCGTGGTTATGAACCTGCAGAGAAAGATCCTATCGGTTGGCATGCGGTGCCGAAATTTGACCCTAGCCTATTTAAAAAACCAGCGACAAAACCCGGATTACCAACTTTCTCGCAAGTGTTTGGTAAATGGTTGTGCGATGTTGCCGAACAAGATGATAAGTTGATGGCGATAACGCCTGCAATGCGTGAAGGCTCTGGTATGGTTGAGTTTTCACAGCGTTTCCCTACGCAGTATTTTGATGCGGCTATTGCAGAGCAACATGCGGTGACACTCGGTGCTGGATTTGCCTGTGAAGGCCTCAAGCCTGTTGTCGCAATTTACTCCACCTTTTTGCAGCGTGGCTATGACCAATTAATCCACGATGTGGCCTTACAACGTTTACCTGTGCTATTTGCAATAGATCGTGGTGGCATAGTAGGTGCAGATGGCCCGACTCACCAGGGTGCATTCGATTTAAGCTTTATGCGCTGTATTCCGAATATGGTGATTATGGCGCCGTCAGATGAAAACGAATGTCGCCAAATGCTGTACACCGGCTATTGTTACCAAGACGGCCCTACCGCTGTGCGTTATCCTCGAGGTAGTGCGACTGGTGCTGAGCAGGTCGAAAAAATGACAACCTTACCTATTGGTAAAGGGCTGTTAAAGCGTCAAGGTAAAAAAATTGCCATTATTAACTTTGGTACCACATTAGCCGCCGCACTAGAGGCAGCAGATCAACTTGATGCCAGTGTCGCTGATATGCGTTTTGTGAAGCCACTTGATGTTGATTTGCTAGCTGAACTGGCAAACAGCCATGATGTGATTATTACCGTTGAAGAAAATGCGGTCATGGGTGGTGCAGGTTCTGGCGTACTCGAAGCACTACAACAAATGCGCATTGTAAAACCGGTGTTATTAATAGGTTTGCCTGATGAATTTATTAAACACGGTGCACCAGACGAAATCACAGCAGAATTACAGCTTGATTCAGCAGGGATTTTAGCGCAAATCCAGGCGTTTATTGCATAGCTAACGTGAATTTTAGTTCGCTAGATTGAATGGCAACTATAAAAAAAGGACTGAGAATTCAGTCCTTTTTTAATCTGTTAATCCGTTGAATTTATGCTTCAACGTCGACGCTATTACCGCCTTGAGAAACCATTACCATGGCTGGGCGTAATAAACGCTCATTGAGTAAATACCCTTTCTGCATCACCATCATTACCGTGTTCGCTGGGAACTCAGCACTTGGTTGCATGCCAATGGCTTGATGGTGCTCAGGGTTAAATGCATCGCCTTGAGGGTTAACTTGGGTTACACCAAACTTCTCAACTGAAGTCAGGAACCCTTTCATGGTTAATTCAACACCTTCATAAATGGCTTTGGTCGACTCATTCTCAGGGTCTGTTCCCTGCAGAGCGCGTTCCATATTATCAATGACAGGCAATAATTCATTAACAAATTTTTCTAAAGCAAATTTACGTGCTTGCTCAACATCTTTGGCTGCACGAGTGCGGATGTTTTGCGTTTCAGCCGCAGCGCGCATTTCAACATCTTTACGCTCGGTTAGTGCCGCTTGGGTTTCAGCTAATTGCTGTTCTAATTCTTCGATGCGAAAATTTGCGTGGGTCAATTCATCCATCAAACTTGCTTCATCAGCCACGACTTCAGGTGTTACCACTTCTTCCACTTGATCTTGCGGTGCGTTGTTCGATTCGTTGCTCATTTTCACTCCAGCTAAAAAATGCAAAATTGGATATGCTAATAATGTGACTATTTACTGATTAATTAACAGCAATTATCACACTTTTAATAAGTTTGAGTATATTATGGGGATCAATTCATATGTTTCAAGTCCTAAAGGCACAACAAACTCGAATATGACTAAATTGTTCAAAACAATCGGCCTCATCGGCAAACCGCATCACGAAGGGACCAATCAAACCTTACGGCGATTGCTTCATTGGCTCAGTGTTCAGGGCTTTAATGTGATTGTTGAAGAACGTGTCTCTGCAGAGTTAGGCCCTGATGTTTGCTCAATGGACTTACTCGAAATGGGTGAACATTGCGACTTAGCCATCGTTGTGGGTGGTGACGGTAATATGTTAGGTGCCGCTAGAGTATTAGCAAGATTTGATGTTGCCGTTATTGGTGTTAACCGCGGTAATCTAGGTTTTTTAACCGACTTGCCACCAGACAACTTTGAAGACGCGTTATCTAAAGTGTTAGACGGCGAGTTTGAAACAGAACATCGCTTTTTACTTGAAGCAGAAGTGCATCGCCACGGTAAGATCATCGCAAGTAATACAGCCGTAAACGAAGCCGTATTGCACCCAGGAAAAATTGCGCACATGATTCAATTTGAAGTCTATATTGATGAGCAATTTATGTACAGCCAACGCGCTGATGGCATGATCGTTTCAACGCCAACAGGCTCCACAGCTTATTCATTATCAGCTGGCGGTTCTATTTTAACCCCTAATTTACAAGCCATTATTTTGGTGCCGATGTTTCCTCATACCTTATCTTGTCGGCCAATTGTGGTTGATGCCTGTAGCAATATTAAGCTCGTCGTATCACCCAATAATGATGAAAACCTCGAAGTCAGTTGTGACGGCCATGTGCATTTAGCCGTTTTACCAGGTGATGAAATCTTTATTCGCCGCTCCAATGAACGCCTCAGACTAATCCACCCGAAAGGCCATAATTACTTCCATGTACTGCGAAATAAATTAGGCTGGGGAAGTAAACTTTTTTAAATTTGAACTAGCTCACATCTTCTCAAACGTTCACGTGAAGCCCTTCACATTCACAACCGCTAATTAACGTTATCTTAAAGCCAATCGTTTTTAACGCTTGGCTTTATTTTTATGATTATTTTCGCTATCAAAAAACGTGATCTAAAACCGACATTCAAAATACTGCTATTGGATGTAGATCCCACTTCGATAAGCAAAGTCTGTTTCTCGTATGTTAAATGATCTCGATCAACACATTTAACACTTAAATAACGTCTATTACGCCTTAGTTAGCGAAAAACTAACAAATAATAACAATTTAATACCCACTATAAGTGATACAGAGGTATACATGACATTTCTACAGTTACTAGCAAGCTTAACGCCTATTATCAGCGTAATGGTATTTTTAGTACTCATGCGCTTACCGGCATCCAAAGCAATGCCGATATCAATGATTGCGACAGGTCTGGCAGCAATCTTTATTTGGCAAATGGACACGATGCTTCTCGCCGCTTCCGTTGTCGAAGGACTCCTTTCTGCATTAACACCGCTTACCATTATTTTTGGCGCGGTGTTTTTGTTAAATACTTTAAAATATTCTGGCGCGATGGACACCATTCGTTCTGGATTCACCAACATTAGTGCTGATGCACGTGTGCAAGTTGTAATTATTTGTTGGTTATTTGGCTCGTTCATTGAAGGCTCTGCAGGTTTTGGTACCCCAGCGGCTATTGGCGCACCATTACTTGTATTACTCGGTGTGCCTCCAATTGCCGCAGCAATGGTCGCCTTAATCGGTGACTCGACTGCAGTATCATTTGGTGCAATTGGTTTACCCGTTTTATTTGGTATGGAACAGGGTCTAACTGAAGGTGGCGTTAACATGGCTGCAGCACAATTTGCTGAACATGGCGGCACGTTTGTGGGTTATGCGCAGTTTATTGCTAAACACATGATCACTATCGATTTGATTACCGGCTCACTGATCCCATTAGTGATGGTGTGTGTATTAACGGGTTTCTTTGGTCGTAATAAGTCAATTAAAGAAGGTTTGCAAATATGGAAATTCGCTATATTTGCCGGCTTTGCATTCACCATCCCTGCATGGTTAATTAACTACTTTGCTGGCCCTGAGTTCCCTTCTGTTATTGGCTCTCTTGTCGGTATGGCATTAGTCATCCCAGTGGCAAGAAAAGGCTGGTTATTACCTTCACAACCTTGGTGTGATTTTAGCGAAAATGATAACAAGTCAGAAGAAGAGCTAGCCATTGACGAAACACCGGTTAAGTTCTCGCAAATTGCAGCTTGGTCTCCTTATATCATTATGGCTGCGCTGTTGGTGCTATCTCGCGTTGTGGGTCCATTTAAGAGTTGGCTAACGAGCTTTAACATCAGCTGGACAGGCTTGTTAGGTACCGAACTAAAAGCGGGATTTGCCACCTTCTATGCGCCTGGTATTTTCTTTGTTGCTGTGTGTTTGTTTGGTTTTGTGTTATTCAAAATGAAACCAAAAGCGATGAAGCAATCATTGACAGTGTCATGTAAATCAATGTTACCTACCATCATTTCATTAGGCGCATCTGTGCCTATGGTAAAAATCTTCCTGAACTCTGGCGAAAACGGAGCAGGCCTAGCGTCAATGCCAGTTGCACTTGCCGATTTACTCGCAAATAGCATGGGTTCTGTCTGGGCTTGGGTATCACCTGTTGTGGGTATTTTCGGTGCATTCCTTTCAGGTTCTGCCACGTTCTCAAACATGATGTTCTCAGGCTTACAATATTCTGTAGCCGATAACATAGGTATGAACCACGCGTTAGCATTGGCACTACAAGGTATTGGCGCAAACGCCGGTAACATGATGTGTGTGATGAACGTGGTTGCCGCCGCTACAGTGGTTGGCATGGCAGGACGTGAGTCTGAAATCATTCGTAAAACGATGCCTATCGCCCTTGGTTATGCGCTTGTTGCAGGCACCATTGCGGTTATTTGGGGCGGTTTTTAATTACTCAAACTCATATCGATAACGAAATACCCAAACAGATTGGAGTAGTAGCCACTGATGTTACTACTCCAACATTCAGGGTATAAGACAGTAGGCATAACAGCCTACACAACATTACAGTGTTAAGAGAGCATGTTATGACTATAAACTATCAAGTGGTAATGGATATTTTAACGTCTCAATTAGGCAGCAAATGTGTTACCAATGATCCGGTTCGTCGCTTTGCTTGGTCTACCGACGCCAGTTATTTCCGTATCGTTCCTGAAATTGTCGTTCACGCAGATAGCATAGAACAAGTTAAAATCACTTTAAACGTAGCAAGATCGCACAATGTACCGGTAACCTTTCGTGCCGCGGGTACCAGTTTATCGGGCCAGGCTATTGGCGAAGGTATTTTACTTATTCTCGGCCACGATGGTTTTAGAACCATTGAAATCAACGAAGATAAGTCATCTATCTCATTAGGCGCTGCGGTTATTGGGTCTGATGCCAACGCGGCATTAAAACCATTTAACAAAAAAATTGGTCCCGATCCAGCGACCCTCGCCTCAGCCCAAGTGGGTGGTATGGTTGCAAACAATGCCTCTGGTATGTGTTGTGGTACGGCGCAAAACAGCTATCAAACTATCAAGTCGGCAAAGCTGATGTTTGCAGATGGCACCGAGCTAGATACTGGGTGTCCAGATTCTAAAGCCGCATTTAGTCAGTCACATTCAGTGCTTTTGGCTGCCTTAACTGATTTATCGCAATTAACCCAAAATAATCCAACATTATCAGCTCGTATCCGTAAGAAATTCTCGATTAAAAACACGACTGGCTACAGCATTAACTCATTAGTCGATTTTAGTGATCCTTTTGACATCATTAATCACCTCATTGTGGGCTCAGAAGGTACGTTGGCATTTGTTAATGAAATCACTTACCACACGGTAGAAGAAGCGCAATTTAAAGCGTCTGCCATGGCAGTGTTTTTCAATATGGAAGATGCAGCAAGTTCAGTTCCGTTGATTAAAGGTGACAGTGTTGCTGCGGCTGAATTATTGGATTGGGCTTCAATTAAATCAGTGACGGGTAAAACAGGTATGCCTGAATGGCTAAGCCAGTTACCCGAAGGCGCTGCTATTTTATTGATTGAGTCACGCGCAAATGATGCTCAAACACTCGATAACTATACCAATGACGTTATCCAAAAAATTGCCCACATTAAAACCGAACGTCCGATTGAGTTCAGTAAAGATCCTGCAGTATTTGGCCAGTATTGGGCAATGCGCTCAGGCTTGTTCCCCATTATCGGTGGCGCACGCCCTAAAGGGACGTCTGTTATTATTGAAGACGTGGCGTTTGAGCTTGAACATTTAGCGAGCGCAGCGGCAGATCTTACCGCGTTATTCCACAAACATGGCTACCCTGAAGGGGTGATTTACGGCCATGCGCTTGCGGGTAACTTCCACTTTATCATTACCCCTACATTTGCTTCGCAAGGCGATATCGATCGTTTCCATGACTTTATGCAAGATGTCGCAGATATGGTCATCAATAAATACGATGGTTCGATGAAAGCGGAACATGGTACTGGACGTGCTGTTGCCCCCTTTGTGGAAATGGAATGGGGTAGCGATGCTTACACCCTCATGAAGCAAATTAAGCAAATTTTTGACCCGAGCGGCTTGCTCAACCCAGGCGTTATTTTAAATAGCGACGCACAAGTCCATGTTAAAAATATTAAGCCATGCCCGGTAGTGGATGACTTTGTCGATAAATGTATTGAATGTGGTTTCTGCGAAAAAACATGCCCAACATCGGCACTTAACTTCTCACCACGTCAGCGCATTGCAGTATTACGTGAGATTGAACGCCTAGAACAATCTGGCGATAAAAAAGCGGCAGCTGAAATGCGTGCCAGTTCAAAATACGATGTTATCGACACCTGTGCGGCTTGTCAGTTATGTACTATTGCCTGCCCAGTCGATAACAGCATGGGCCAGTTAGTGCGTAAATTACGTACTCCGTATATCACCACCACTGAGCAAAAAGTACTCGACTTCCAAGCGAAGCACTTTGGTGCAGTTAACCAGGTGATCAGTACTGGGTTTGATATTCTTGGCATTCTTCATAAAGTGACCGGTGACACCATCACCAACTCACTGATGAATGCGGGTAGAATGATCACCAAAGAAGTGCCTTATTGGAACCCTGACTTCCCTAAAGGCGGTAAAGTGGCTAAGCCATCTGCTCATAAGCCTGGTCAGCAAACGGTATTATACTTCCCTGCGTGTGGCGGTAGAACCTTTGGTCCTACACCAAAAGATCCTGACAATCGCACGCTACCAGAAGTCGTGATTACGTTACTTGAACGTGCCGGTTACAACGTAATTATCCCTGAAAATACTCGCCATTTGTGCTGCGGCCAAATGTGGGAGTCAAAAGGTGATTTTAAAAATGCCGACGCAAAACGTGATGAACTTATTGATGCGCTAAGCAAGTTGTCTGATAACGGTAAAGTACCGGTTGTAGTTGATGCATTGTCTTGTACTTATCGCACGTTAACTGGTAACCCTAAAGTGGCCATTACCGACCTAGTCGAGTTTATGCACGATAATTTACTGCCCAACATGACCATCACCAAAAAATCTAACGTGACCTTACATCAAGGCTGTAGTGCCCGTAAGTTGAAATTAGAACCTAAACAGCAAGCGATTGCTGATGCGTGTGCGAAGCATGTTGTATTACCAGCAGGTATTTCGTGTTGTGGTTATGCGGGTGAAAAAGGGTTGTACAAACCTGAAATCAACGCCAGTGCCTTACGTAATATCAAAAAACTCATTCCAGCGGAAACCAAAGAAGGGTATTACGCAAACAGAATGTGTGAAGTGGGATTAACCCAACATAGCGGTATTTCGTATCGTCACTTAGCATACTTGTTAGAGGAATGTACTCGCTAACCTGCTGAGTGTTGTTAACGCTGATAAAGTAAAATGGGCATTGATAATTTATCAATGCCCATTTTATATTGGATTATTGCTGATTGATTAGGTAATTAATACCATTGCGCATTAATAAGTTTCCACTCAGAATGCATCCAGCGGTTTTTTGATTAAGGCGTCGCTGTGTAGTAATGGTTGTTCCCTTTCAAATAGCGAGAACGCAGAGCAAAAGCCGCTGGGACATTCCTTTCAGGCGAGTTTTAAAAGGGCTTACACTGCGTTGCATGACTTCGAAAGAGAATAACTATTCATTCAGTCATTCGCCTTGTTTAAGCCCTTTTAAATTCTCGCTGAGAGATCACTTACTAACGTGCAATGGTATAACATTCAAATAGTTGTTGTTGAAGTGTGTCACCATCGAGCGGTTTGTCACTAATGATTTCGATGCGAGAATCAAGTGCATCATCTAATTCGTCGAGAGTTAATTTATCATCGACCATGTTGACACCTAAAATACCGTCAAAGGTAATCACAATGGCTTTCAATCTAAGCACGGGTATCGATTTAACAGACTCCACCCACGTCATAAAACGGCTAAAATCAACACATCGCTGGCTGTCTAAAACCCAGCCGTAACTGAAACAGCCTTCACCTTGATTAGTTTTGTAAATATAGCCCTGCTCAGCAAGCTGTTGCTGTAATTTATCGCCACCTTGAGTTGAGGTTGCCATAGGTAATAACCATTGGTCAGCAGTGCGAGAGAGCAAACTTGTAGGCTGGAGCGTTGATTTGATGTTAGCCGCCCGCCCACTTGGCTTATTTAATAAGGTGATGAGCTGTTGTACTTGTGCCTTTTGGCTAACGTCATCATCACGCTTAATAATCGGTGTATCAGCTCTACCTAATCTGGCCATCAATTCGATTAAGTTTTGCTGTTCTTGCTCACTATATTGCTGAGCTTTGTTAGCAATCACTGTATCGGCAATCTGTAATTGTTGGATAAAAATATCATGGCTGTAATAGCGGCTGTCACTGACCTTACGTGCATCGACTAAACACACAGTAGTTTGCACCTTTATCACCTGTTGCAAATGCGGTGCTTGTAATAATTTGACGATTTCTGCTGGGTGCCCAAGTCCGGTAGGTTCAATCAATAACCTATCAGGTTTAGCCTGTTGAATAATCTGGTTTATCGCAACCTGGGTTGGCACTCCAGCGGCGCAGCAAAGACAGCCACCCGGGATTTCTTTAATCACAACGTTTGCCGTTTCAGAACCAGCATTGAGTAAACCGCCATCAATGCCAATCTCGCCAAACTCATTGACTAAAACAGCCCACACTTCATGTTCAGGTTTATTGGCCAGCAACGCTTTAATGAGCGTGGTTTTACCCACACCCAAAAAACCGGTGATAATATTAGTTTTTATTGGCTTAGTGATCATTTTTTAGCTTTAGCTGCATACTTACCTTTTCGCATGGGTTTTGCAGCGCCTTGAGGCGGCTTTCCACGTTTATGCTTAAAGGCTTTCTTTGGTTTTTCAGGGCTGACATCTCGATATCTAGCGGGCAATGGAGCCCCTTCTTCATAGCCATTTGGGATCAGTGCCGGTAACGTTTGGCCAATTAGCTGTTCAATATCATTGAGTAATTCAAGTTCTTGTGGGCTCACTAAAGAAATAGCTTCACCCGCTAACCCAGCACGCCCTGTTCTGCCAACACGGTGAACATAATCTTCACACTCTTCAGGCAACTCAAAGTTAATCACCCGTGGTAAAGCTTGAATATCGAGGCCTCGAGCCGCTAAATCCGTGGCAATTAACACTCGCAATTGTCCTGCTTTAAATTCTTCTAGGGCACGATTACGTGCGCCTTGGCTCTTATCACCATGGAATACCGCTGATTTAATCCCATCTAAAGACAATTCACGAAATAAATGTTCTGCGGTTTCTTTACGGCTGGTAAAGACCATCACTTGTTGCCAATTGTGCTTACCAATAAGCTCTGACAGTAATTCAGCTTTACGACGAACATCCACTTTATACACTTGCTGAGCGACATTAGCTGCTGTCGTGTGGGTTTCAACGTGGACATATTCAGGTTGGTTAAGCATCTTAGCGGCAAGGCTTTTAACATCGTCTGAAAAGGTAGCAGAAAACATCATGGTTTGATGTTGCTTCGCAATTAACCGTTTGACCTTTTCAATGTCTTTTACAAAACCTAAGTCGAGCATACGGTCCGCTTCATCTATCACCAGATGAGTCACAAATGATAAGTCCAATTCATGTTGACCAATGATGTCAAATAAACGCCCAGGAGTTGCTACTAACACATCAACGCCCTGCTCTAGGGTTTTACGTTGTGGATTAATGCTGGCACCGCCGTAAACGGCTAAGCTGGAAAGGTCGCTAAATTGGCTGTATTTAATCAGGTTTTGTTCGATTTGAATCGCAAGTTCACGAGTCGGCGTCATGATAAGCACGCGCAAACGCTGGCCTGGAATAATATCAGCTATAGGCTGTTGTAATAATTGGTGCAAAAGTGGCAACGCAAATGCCGCCGTTTTACCGGTGCCGGTTTCGGCACTGGCCAACACATCTTGCCCATTGAGCGCTAGTGGGATCACCGCTTGTTGGACAGGTGTTGCGGTGTGATAACCAGATTGATCAATCGCATCTAATAGTAATTGCGATAACCCTAGCGAAGTAAATGACATAACAGACTCAGTAAACAATAAAATAGGGCGCTATTGTATACTAATCTATCGCGCATTCACTATTTCAATTGTGCCGATAATGACGCTAATGAAGAACGCTAATAACAAACATTTATCGCTATCGAAAACGCCTTTGACTCGAAAAAATCATCCATCAAAAACCAACAGGTTCTAGCCTATGACGAGTTTATTCAATCTCATTGGCGCAACATATTGCTGCATATATTTTTTTTCAAAATCCTCGCTACACAAGGCATGCGAAAACAAATAGCCTTGACCATAATCGCATCCCGCAAACTCAAGCAAGCTTCGCTGTTGTTCAGTCTCGATGCCTTCGGCAATCACTTTCATGCCTAATTTGTGGGCCATGACGATAATGGCTTCACACAAACTTAAATCATTGCTGTCTGGGGCTAAATTATTCACAAACGACTTATCAATTTTAAGGTAGTCGATATTGAATTTTCGTAAATAGGATAATGAAGAATACCCAGTGCCAAAATCATCTAACGACACTTCCAGCCCCGCCTCACGGTAAGCTAAAAGCTTGGCTTCGACATTTTGCTCTTTTTCTAGCAGCAAGCCTTCGGTAATTTCAATACAAATATTCTTTGCATCGACGTTTTGCTCAGACATTTGCGATAACCAATCATTTACGTCTGTGGTTTCATCTCTAAATTGTATAGGGGATTTATTAATGCTTATCTGAATGTCCACATCAAACTGTTTTTTCCATTGGGCTGATTGGGCAACCGCCTGACTAAACACCCAGTTACCAATCTCGATAATCATCCCAGTCTCTTCTGCAATAGGAATAAACTCAGCTGGCGAAATGAACCCCATTGTAGGATGCTTCCATCGGATCAGTGCTTCTGCTTTAACGATATGCTCACTGGTTAACTCAACAATAGGCTGGTAATACAATTCAAACTGCTGCTGTAATACGGCATTTTTTAGCTCTTGCACTAATTGCATGCGTTTTTGAGCATCATTTTGCATCGCTGGAGTGAAATAATTAAACCGATTTCGGCCATGAGATTTTGCAGAATACATTGCTTGATCAGCATTTTTAAGCAAGGCTTCTGTGGTGTTGGCATCATCAGGGAATAAGGTGATACCAATACTGCCACTTATGTAGGCCGTCTGTAGTCCTAATGTATAGGGCTCAGCCAGACGTTTCAGTATTTGGCTTGCAACGCGCTCTACTCCGTGATTATCATCAAGGTTGGTTAATACGATGGTAAATTCATCCCCACCTAAACGCGCCACCACATCAGACTCTCGGACACAGCTTTTAAGGCGCTCGGCAGTTTCTAACAACAATACATCGCCCATATCGTGGCCTAATGTGTCGTTAATTTCTTTGAAGTAATCTAAGTCTAAAAACATCAAGGCAAAGTGATTATGCTGTCGGTCACTGTGCATGACTTCTTTAGTTAAAAACTCTAATAACATCCTGCGGTTAGGCAAGCCAGTCAGGGCATCATAATTCGCTTGACGCCAAATGAGCTCTTCGGTTTGTTTTTTCTCGGTAATATCTGAAAATAACGCTACAAAACGTGCTGATTTAGTTTTGGTTTGGCTAATTGAGTTTATCGTTAACAGAATAAGGTAGCTTTCACCATTTTTACGCCGCATCCACACCTCACCTTGCCAACGGCCAAGTTGTTTCAGTTGTTTATCTAGCTGATCGTAAAAGCTCTTTGGCTGTAGCTCAGATTGAAACACTCGTAAACTTTGTCCCTTGATGTCATCTTTATTAAACCCGGTAATCAAAGAAAAGGCAGGGTTTGAGTCGACAATGATGCCATCTGAAGTAAATACACTCATCGCTTCACTGGAATTTTGATACACCGACGCGGCAACACTTAACGATGCTTCGACTTGCTTAATATCGGTTATGTCACTCAATGTGCCACACACCCGCAGAGGTCCACCTCTATCATCGATATCAACGACCTTGCCAGTCTGTAAAATCCACCGAGTTTCCCCTAATAGATTAACCAGTTGATACTCTATCCTTTGGCTGATACAGCGGCCTCTGCGTACATCAATGATAGACCGTAAAAAACGGAACTTATCTTGTGGATGAATCGCATCAACCCAAATTTTGGGTGTTTGATTTAACGCTTCCACGGAACAACCCAAAATATCAGCACTATAACGATTAATCTTCATGGCTTGACGGTCAACATCCCAGTCCCAAACACCTAATTCGCTGCTGTCGAGCACTAAATCCAATTGTTCTTTACTGTGTAATAAGGCTTGTTCCGCTTTTTTCTGTTTAGTGATGTCAAGAAAACCCGCAATGACCAAAAAGCCATTATTGTCGACATTACGCCTGCACGTTATGGTGATGTGGGTATAAATAATGGAACCGTCTTTAGCCACAAAACGCTTGTCCATTTCATACTCATTAATATCGCCCTTAACCATCTTGTCGTATAACAGTAAGTCTTTATTTAAATCATCAGGATAAGTTAATTCCACCCAGGTACGCGCTTTTAACTCGCTTTCACTGTAACCAAACATTTGGCACAAATAAGGGTTAACTTTAAGCCAGTACTTAGCCTTTGACGTAATCGAAATACCAATATTGCCGATGTCGAATTGATTTTTAAACAAAAAGTCTTCTTCAAGTTTTACCTGCTGGTCACGTTCACGAAACACTATTTGGGCCAGTAAATGGCCAATCAACATGGTTAATAGCGGGAAAATAATTAATATTGGCAGTGAGATATGCAACAACGTGTCAATGGCTTGATTTAACGGTAACAATAATAACGATGACAACAAAACAACATTGACTACCATACCGAAGGTATAAAAGGCGCGTTTGCTAATTTGATCAAGGTGGTTTTTACGATAATGGCGCCAAATAACACCTATAAAACCACTGCAAAACAACATTAATATACCAATTAAAGCCCCTTCGCCGCCGAGGTTGTATCTATACAGAGCCATGCAAATAGATGCTATGACAGTAGGAATAAAGCCAAAAAATAATCCTGACAGGCACAGTAGTACTGAACGAGTATCGAACACCAATCCATCTTGAAAAGTTAATGGGTTCATCATAATAATCACACCGATGATACCAATCAGCGCGCCCATGCTAAATTGCCATGCAAACAAGTGAGATTTACGTTGGTGGGAAGGAAAAAGCGAGTACAAGTAAACCAACGCTAATAACAGCGCAGCATTTTCGAAAAAAGAAAAAAAGATATTCAGATTGACCATCTACACATTCCCTTAAGCATCCTTAACAAGCTCATTTGCATCCTAGCAGTCTTTAATTAGTGTAGCAGAATCAAACTAATGACATGATTCTTTTGTTCTTTATACCGTATGAATCGTTATAAATAAATCAAATATACATTTATTATCTAAAACCTGACGGATAATTCAACGCATTGACGCGATTGACACCGCGGCCATCATATCTACCCAAAGTGATAGTCTGCAATTTCATCTCATAAAAGACAAACCGCCCCGAAGTCACAGTTTGCCATCAAAACACTGTCTATGTAGTAAAAGCACCGACATTTAGTGCGTTACCGATCGTTATTTAGAGGTGAATCACACAATGATCATCGTCATGTTGGTATTTTTACTACAGAGAAAATTTAAAATTAAAATACAGGGGTTCTACTTATGGCGACTAAATTCTATATTCCAAGCGTAAACATTCTTGGCCAAGGCAGTGTTGATGAAGCAGTGAATGACATTAAAGCACTCGGCTTTACTAAAGCATTAATTGTAACCGATAAACCACTCGTGAGTATTGGCCTAGTGGCGAAAGTTCAAGACAAACTTAATACTCAAGGTATTGAAGTCGTGATCTTCGACGGCGTACAACCTAACCCTACGACAGGTAATGTTGCTGCGGGTCTTGCATTACTGACCAGCAATCAATGTGACTTTATCATCTCATTAGGTGGCGGTTCACCGCATGATTGCGCCAAAGGCATCGCGCTTGTGGCGACCAATGGCGGCCATATTAAAGATTACGAAGGTGTAGATGTATCTAAAAAACCACAAATGCCACTTGTTGCTATTAACACCACAGCCGGTACTGCAAGTGAAATGACCCGTTTTTGTATTATTACCGACGAAGCAAGGCACATTAAAATGGCCATCGTTGATAAAAATACCACGCCGATTTTATCAGTAAACGATCCTGAACTTATGCTTGAAAAACCTGCCGCATTAACAGCAGCAACGGGAATGGATGCACTGACTCACGCCATTGAAGCTTATGTGTCTATCGCCGCAAACCCAATAACAGATGCCTGTGCAATTAAAGCTATCGAACTCATTAAAGCAAACTTAGTCAATGCAGTTAAAAAAGGCGATGACATAAATGCCAGAGAGCAAATGGCCTATGCGCAATTCCTAGCGGGTATGGCATTCAATAATGCCAGCTTAGGTTATGTACATGCTATGGCGCATCAACTGGGTGGATTTTATGATTTACCACACGGAGTCTGTAACGCGCTCTTGTTACCACATGTCCAAGCATACAATGCTAAAGTGGTCCCACAACGTTTAAGTGATGTTGCGAAAGCGATGGGAGTTGATGTCAGCTCGCTCACTGCAGAGCAAGGCGCCAGTGCAGCAATTGAAGCCATCAAAACATTATCTGTAGCCGTTAATATTCCAGCAAATTTAACCGAACTAGGGGTTAAAGCAGAAGACATTCCAACGCTTGCAGATAACGCCTTAAAAGATGCTTGTGGGTTTACTAACCCTAAACAAGCGACGCATGAGGAAATCTGTCAGATTTTTACTAACGCACTATAGAAACATAAATTAACACTCAATAATAGCGCTATCAGGCATCTGATAGCGCTATTTTTTTAATCGTAAAAAACACAACCATTTAAATTAAATATTCAACGATGACAATAGGTTATTCATAATTTAGTAAAAAGTGATGCATAGATCTAACTTCTCGAAATAAGCGTTGACCAAAACAAAAAATAAGGACTATGATGAACTCACTTAGATAGCGAATAGGTAGGTAAATAATGACAGCAATCACTCATGTATATAATTACACCGTTCGATGCCCGCACTATAAAGAAAATGAACAACCTGCAACATGGCTCAACCATATCGAAGTTAATCAATCTTGTGAAATCGCGTTAGATCGCATTACCAAGTGGCATAACCTTTCAGGTACAAAATCTTTTGAACTCAATGATTTCGTGGTAAGAAAAGCAGATAACGAAGAAGCTTATTTTGCCATGCAAAGTAGTCGTTTAAAGCACGATGGCCATGCATTAGTCACCTTTAAAATATATTTAGATAACTGCTGCCAAGAAGCATCACCAAATACGATCATGGAGCACTTAATCGAAGATTATCAGCACCGTATTGCTAAAGTTGAATAAGCACTGCAGTCTAATTCAATGACACTTTTTACATTGATATAACGAACTCTTAGGAGCAAATAATCCCTTTATTTGCTCCTTTTATTTGGCTAACTTAAGCCGCATTTGCACGCATACCGTGTGGAATAGGCAATCCATTTTCATTGATGTTAACAAAAACCATTTTATCAATAAACGCGATGGGGGCATGATTCACTTTATTACGAATTTTACAACGCACTGTCACCGAGCTTTGTCCAAGGCTAACGAGTTCAAAACCAAATTCAATAATGTCGCCCACATAAGCTGGCGCCATAAAGTTAATTTCGGAAATGACTTTCGCAATATGAAATTGGCTGCGCATTTGGCAACTGGCAAAAATAGTCGCCTCTTCATTCACCCAACTTAATAGCTGTCCACAGCACAAACTTTGACTACTGTTAAGGTTAATTGGCATAACCATATGACGTGTAAAATATTTCATAATGACCTCGCGTGTTAATCCATTCATTTTATGCCTTCAGGCATATACCTCTTAATGAGTAGCAACGTTTAGGCCAATTATTTAATTGTTATTATTCAAAGAGATATTTTTAGATGGTATGGTGCGATATTGAAAATGCTCGAATTAAAGGCAATTACGCACCAAAAAAATACAAAGACCGCATAGCGGCCTTGGTATTTAACCAGTGGCTTATGTTACTTAACAAGGAGAATGGCTTGCTTGAGCTCATGAACAAATGTGTTGATGTCGTGGTGGCTAATATCATTATGCGTCACTAAGCGTAATTGCTGACTACCGCTTATTAATATCCCTTTACGACTTAACGTATGCGCTAAGACACTGGGATTAATATGTTCAGCGAGCTTGGCAAACACCATATTGGTTTGAACGCTTTCAACATCCACATTCAGTTCGGCTATGTCTGCCAATAATATTGCTAAGGTTTTGGCATTGTGATGATCTTCTGCCAAACGCTCTACTTGGTCAGTAATGGCTAACTTAGCCGCTGCGGCAATGATCCCAGCTTGCCTCATTCCACCACCGAGCATTTTGCGCCAGCGCGTCGCTTTTGCGATTAACCGCTCGTCACCTAACAAAATCGAGCCGATAGGCGCACATAAGCCTTTAGACAAGCATATAGACACCGAGTCAAAGTACTGAGTAATATCAGCAATCGCAAGCCCTTGAGCCACAGCAGCATTAGCTACACGGGCACCATCGAGGTGTATTTTAAGGCCACGATTAAATGCCAGCGTTTGCGCTTGTGCTAAGTAATCTTGGTTAAGTACCTTGCCACCGATAGTGTTTTCTAAACTCAATAATCGAGTACGAGCAAAATGGATATCATCGGGTTTAATTGCGGCCTCAATGTCACTCAATAAAATACTGCCATCGGCTTGATTATTGAGTGGTTGAGGTTGAATACTGCCCAGCACTGCCGCGCCACCACCTTCAAATTTATAATTATGTGCTTGCTGGCCACACAAATATTCATCACCACGCTCACAATGAGCCATGAGTGCCAACAAATTAGCCTGGGTGCCTGAACTGACAAATAATGCACCGTCAAAACCAAACATTTCAGCGGCCATATCTTGCAAGCTATTGACCGTGGGGTCATCACCATAAACATCATCACCCACTTCAGCCTGCGCCATCGCAGCACGCATAGCTTGGGTGGGTTTAGTGACGGTATCACTTCGAAAATCAATCATGAGTTACTCTATTTTAGCAAAGGTATATGGTTGAACATTCAAATAGACTATTTGGCCGCGGCTATCTCGGTAAGTGCCGTTAATGCAGCATCATAATCTGGGTGTTCACTCACTTCACTCACCAACTCGTGATATTTTAAAATGCCTTTCGCATCAATAATAAAAATAGAACGTGCAAGCAAACCACGGTCTTTAATTAACAAACCATATTTTTCGCCAAAGTCACGCCATACCGAATCAGACAAGACTTTAATCTTGTCTACATTTTCTGTTTGGCAAAAACGCTTTTGAGCAAATGGTAAGTCTTCGCTTACCGTTAACATCACAACATCGGCGCTAAAATTGGCAAACTCTTTATTAAAACGCTTGGTTTGTAATGCACAAACTCCGGTATCTAGACTGGGTACGGCACTGATGAGTACCGTTTTACCTTTAAAGTCACTTAAGCTAACTGGATTAAACTTCTCGTCGACCACTTTAAACAGTGGCGCTGGAGCTCCTATGTTAGGTATTTGACCTTCAAGTGCGACGGGATGCCCACCCATTGTAATCATGGTCTTTTCGCCCGCAATGGTAAAACTACTTACAATAGACGCTGATACTAAGGTCATTACTGCAAGGGTCGTGATTAATTTCATACAAACTCCTGGTATAAAAAAACCAGCAAATGCTGGTTTTTATTTATAAACATACGTTGCCGTAATTTATTTTGCTGGAACTTCTTTCACATGTAAATCCATTTGTGGGAATGGAATTTCAATTTCAGCAGCATCTAATGCATTCTTGATTTGCTCAAGTAACTCAAAACGAGTTGGCCAATAGTCACCAGTACTAACCCAAGGACGAACCACGAAGTTAATTGATGAATCAGCAAGTTCAGCTAAACCAATTGTGTATCCAGGATCTTTTAATACTGATTGGTTGTTATCAAGCACGTCAGCGATGACTTTCTTGGTTGTTGCGATATCAGCAGTGTAAGACACACCAATGGTTAAATCGATACGACGCTTTTCTAATGCAGAATAGTTCGTGATTGTACCGTTCATAATAGCTGAGTTAGGTGCAATAATGATTTTGTTGTCGCCAGTACGAAGACGAGTAGAGAAAATAGTAATCTCATCTACAACACCTGCAACACCTGCAGCTTCAATAAAATCACCTACACGACATGGACGGAACAATACCATCAACACGCCTGAAGCAAAGTTTGATAAAGAACCTTGAAGCGCTAAACCTACCGCTAAACCTGCAGCACCGATAACAGCAACAAGAGAGGCTGTTTGAACGCCAACTTGGCCCAGAGTGGCAATAATAGTGAATACAAACACTAGTGCCCAGGCTAGATTTCCAACAAATGATACAACTGTTGCATCTACTTTACGGCTATTGAGTACCTTCACGGTTACACGCTTTGCAACACCAGCTAAGTATTTACCGATAATAAAGATAACAATTGCTGCTAAAGCTTTAAGACCATAAGTCATAAAAAACTCTGGTGCTTGCTCTATCAGACCATCTAAACCTTCTAAACCTTCTAGGTTTTCCATTTTTTTCTCCCTTAAATTAGCAGAACTATTCTGCCGAAATGATGAACTCTACACGCCGGTTACGCTGTCGCCCTTCGATTGTGGCATTATCCGCCGCCGGCTTTTTGTTACTCATACCCACAACATCAATTGATGTAGGTTGAAATTGGTATTCATTGATCAATAAATCTTTAATCGCGGCTGCACGCTTAAGTGATAACGCCATATTAATGGCTTCGCCACCAATAATATCGGTGTGCCCTTCTAAACGAACACTCACTTGAGGATGTTGCTCAATATATTGTTGAACTCTAACCAGTGTTGGCCGTTGAGTTAGCAAAACATCTGCTTTATCAAAATCAAAATATACTGGCTGAAGAATTGAACCAAAACAATCTGCAGCAACATTAACATCGGGTTGTTGCCTACATTGCTCTGCAATTAATGCGGCGTTATTGGTAATAGTTGCACCAATTTCGCCTTCATCAAACTCATCGTCATCGTCGCCGTCTTCATCAACAATCAAGATTTCAGTATCGACACAGCCATTGGCCATGACCACGGTATTAACCGGTGTATCTTTACAGGCATCTTTCTTATCAGGGACACCATCAAAATCGGTATCGACCCAAGCAAATGCGCTGTGAATAAAAAAGCTGATAATGATCAATGTCAAAGTGCGAACGATAGTCATAAGAACCCCTTCGACATAGTATCGAGATGCGTTAAGAAATCACATTTTAACTGTTTCTCAACAAAATTAAAAGACAATACTTAATAATCAATACCTTGCAAAATAGCTTTCACAAAACTGTCGTCAAAGTATGTTAGGTTCATCGGCCGCAAGTTAAAAAACATAACCGCTTCGCCGTTCACTTTACACCCGACATTTTACAACTTACTAACAAACAAGCGTTTTATTTTTGCGCACTGACATAATTTCTAACAGGGTGACCTCCCTTGTTCCCCGCATTAACATTGACTTTATTGCCTCTAAAAGGGTATATAAGGTTAGCTTTTTGGTGTTTGGTCAGCTTTTAGCATCAAAATGACATAATTTCTTATAAAAATTAACCAATAAAGTCGCTCAGTAATGAAATCGCCTCAATTTCTTTCTGTTAACATTTCTTGATGTTAACAAGAGTCAATTGAAGTTTTATTGCTAGACGATAAATGCAAACAAATAATTTCTGTGTCGACATTTTCGCACAGGCAATCACAAGCTTAAGGTGGAAGACTTAATGAGTGACGCAAAACCACAAGGAACGATGTTTGGACACCCAAAAGGGCTGTTCTTACTGTTTACAACGGAGTTATGGGAACGCTTTAGCTACTACGCTATGCGCGCAATCCTAGTACTTTATTTAGTGGATAAAGTACAAACAGAAGGCGGTCACGGGCTTGGCTGGAGTCAAGCTGATGCAATTTCACTATATGGTACATTTACCGGTCTAGTGTATTTAACCCCACTGATTGGTGGTTGGTTAGCAGATGCTCATTTAGGTCAACGTAAAGCCATTTATATTGGCGGTTTCTTAATGGCTGCAGGCCAATTTTTATTAGGTACTCCACATGCATGGGTACCTGGTATGGAAATCGAAATGTTTTATTTAGGCTTAGGTACCTTGATCTTAGGTAACGGCCTTTTCAAGCCAAATATCTCAACCATGGTTGGTGACTTATACGAAGAAGGTGATCATCGTCGTGACGGTGCTTTTACCATTTTCTACATGGGTATCAACGTAGGTGCTTTCTTATCAGGTATCATTGTAGGGTCAGTCGTTGCTGCATACGATGGTAACTTCCAAGCAGGCTTCATTTGTGCTGGTATTGGTATGATTGCATCGCTAATCATTCAATTTTTCTTTGCACAAAAATTATTAGGCGATATAGGTACGGTACCGGCCGCTAAAGTAGAACAAAGAAAGAACGAAGCCAAAGGCGAAGTTCGTAAAGAACCATTAACTAAAATTGAACGCGATCGTATTAAAGTCATCATGGTGATGGGTTTGTTTACTATCGTTTTCTGGGCAGGCTTTGAGCAAGCCGGTGGTTTGATGAATTTGTTCACTAACGATTTTACTGACCGTATGATTGGTTCTTGGGAAGTGCCTACAACTTGGTTCCAATCACTCAACGCAATGTTTATTGTTTTATTTGCTCCAGTGATTGCCTCTATTTGGATCAAACTCGGCAAAAATGAACCCAACTCACCGGTAAAATTTGCTTTAGGCTTATTTTTCTTGGCGGTTGGTTTCTTATTCATGATTGGTGCAGTATTAGAAATGGGCGGTGACGCTTCAGTTAAATCAAGCATGTGGTGGTTAGTTGGAGCTTACTTCTTCCACACCATGGGTGAACTATGTTTATCACCAATTGGTTTATCGATGGTCACTAAGCTTGCTCCACTGCGTATTGCTTCATTAATGATGGGAGCATGGTTCTTATTTATTGCTGCGGCAAACAAAATTGGTGGCTTAGTAGGGTCTTTAATCGGTCATGGTGGTACTGTTGAAGACCAATTAGCTAACGCTATGGCCATTTTTGCGGGTATCGCGATTACGTCTGTACTCTCAGGGATTATCCTATATCTAATGGCTGACAAACTGGTTGACTGGATGCATGGCGCTGAAGGTAAACATGATTCTGAAGAGCAAGTATTAGAAGAAGAAATTGCTGTTACTGCTGAGCATGAAGCAATTAAGCGTTAATCCAGTAAATGATTAATTTGATGAATTAGTTTTGATTCATCGCAAATAAAAATCCCCTTTAAGATTTCTTGAAGGGGATTTTTTTATTTAACTTCAACTCGATTCAATATGTGGACTATAGAGCGTAAAATAACAAGATTAGGCTTACGCCATATCAAACTTGTCATTGTTTGCTAGCAAAGGACTGTTTGATAACCCTTTATAACTCGAGCTGAGGCTATTAAGTTATTCCCTACCTAGTGACAAGACAACTGCATAAAACCACCAGCTTGCAGCTCAGACTGATAAGTTAAGCCGGTAAAACGGTTATCAAGTAACTGTTGTTGATGTTGCAGATGAGAAGTACCGATACACAGCCTCTCATGTATTAATAAAGTTCGCCTTTGTATGCCCACTGGATGCCAATTGACATCACCTAACTGAGGCGCACTGGGTAAGACTAATGGCATTAAGTGATTATCATGGCGTAAATAACATCGTAAGCCATTACCCGCTTGACCTACTGACACCAGGTACTGCTGTAAATCAACACACACATAAATAATATCTGCCAAAATATGTAAACCTGAGTTCACCATGCGTTTATTTAAATATGAGAGCATATTTGCAGGTTCAATTAAGGTTGTACTTAGGCCATTTCTAAACAATTTCAGTTTTTGGTTAACGAAACTGCGCAGTAATACACAGCCAAAAGCTGCGCTGTTATCTTCTGGATGAAAATGTGCCATGTACATGACTAAGTGATGCTCTCCGACCATGGTAGAGTCGATAAAGTAAGCACTGACATCATTATTTTTAAATAGACTGTAATCGATGAATGCATGAGGATAATCCACATGAGAAGCGGGAAATAACTGTTGCTGAACACTTTTAGCAGCTTGCGCATTTTGCTCAAGCAACTGTAAATTATCGGTTAACTCTTGGTAAGACAGCTCATTCATTTCATGTAAATGTGACTGTCCGGCGGCATTCATTGGCGTTACCGCAGTGAGCATTGCCTGAATAATAGCGTGTTCAATGATAAATAAATCAGCAATCGGTTTAGTGAGGTAATCACTTGCCCCCACGCGTAAAGCTTCAACCACATCAGACATAATGTCATTACCTGATATGACAATGAATGGAACCGCAGGATTCATGATTTGCATTTGTTTAAGCATAGGCAGCCCGCCCAAACTAGGCAGGCCGAGATCGGCAATCACAATATCAAATATCGTTTGGGAAAAGGCCGTTACGCCCTCAAGGCCGTCACATGCTTGGTGTACCCGAGCCCCCTGCCCTTGCAGAAAATCAGCAACGACTTGACGAAATATCGGATCATCCTCAACAAAGAGGATATCGACATCAGTTAACGCCATACTACAACCCCGCAGATGTTACTGCCGGGGTTGTTACACACCCCGACTATTCTAGTTCATCTAGAAATTCATCAAGTAACTCGTCGTCTTCTTGATTTGACGGCATATCGCCATCGTAAACTTTGTAATCCATATGCTGTAAATAAGCATCTTTAGCAAAAGCATAAGGATCAAGAGCATTATCGAGTAACCTTTCTTGATCAATCGCTTCTGCTCGAGAATGAAGTCCTTTAAGACCCCATTTGAGCACTGACTGCCAGAAGGTCAGTTCTGATAAAGGAAAGTATAGACTATCAACCCAATCTGATGCGATTTCTCTTGTCACAAAAGGACCATAAAAAGGTGCCATAAAATATGGACCATTGGGTACGCCGTAATAGCCCAAGACTTCGTTAAAGTCATCTTGTTTACGAGGCATGCCCATCATGTCAGCAACATCGATTACCCCAAGTAGGCCGATAGTGGTGTTGACGGTAAAGCGTCCACCTGCATTGGCCGCCCAGCCCCATTTACCTTGTAGGGTATTGTTGACCAGCGAACTGGGTTCTTCGAGGTTATAGACAAAGTTAATCACTCCGGTTCTTATCGGGTTTGGCACATAGTTTTTATAACCATGCGCGACCGGCCTAGCGATATATTTATCCAGGAATAAATAGTTAAAGTCCCACATTGTGCGGTTAATTTCTTCAAACGGATCGCGAGGATCGTTGTAAGTAATTTCAATCGCAGGTTGTGGTGTAGTGGCAACTTGAGGTGCTTCACTCTCGGCATACACTGGTACACTAAAAGCAACAATCACCTGAAGTAATATCCATTTATACTTCATAAAAACTCTCATTAAATGACAAAAGGGGGTACTCAACAAACTGCTATTTTTGTCTTTTTATTAAAGCAATTTTTGTTCAAGTCGATATAATTTAACGGGCTGCAGCAAGGCTTTGCCTTGATATTGTATTTCTGCAGCACATTAAGCTTGTTCCTGTTACCAGCAATCATCAACAAAATAGAGATTTTGATGCAATGAATTGCCCCAATATGGGTAACAAGAGCGCTAAGGATACTGTCACTGTTGACAATATCAATCAAAAATTTGTAAAAGATGAATATTCAAATAACGCTTTGATTGATTTTAAAAGATATTTTGTCTTGTTTGCTTAATAGGATATTTATGGTTTTGCCGATAATTAATACAACAACGACAATGACCGCCCCAGCAACACCCAAACTTGCCAGTGCAAGTCAAACCAACACATCCGAAAATCAGCAATCTCAAAATGCCTCTGCGACCACTAAAAACATTGAAGCCAATGTAAAATCCGATCTTTCAGCTTTATTACTGCCGGTTCAAATACAACAAAAACAGACACCCACCAGTAGCCAAGTTAATGTGAGCATTCAAAACCAGCAATATCAACTTAATAAGACCGTCGAACTACAAAAGTTATTGCAGCAAACATCTCAAGTTGTCATTGCAAGTGATCAAGCTAAGCTCGTCGCAAAGCTTGCTGCGACTCAAATAGCAACACCTGCCGAATTAGCTCAACAAACCACACCGCAGCAAGCGACACAACAAACAGCCTCGAGTAACAAACCTATCTCGACTCAAATCATTCTGTTGGCTCAAACCGTACAATTAGCCTTACCTCAACCATTAACAGAATTAGCCAAACAAAATGGTGTATCGACGCAGCAATTAGTGTCTTTAGCATCCAGACCTCAGGGCTATCCTTTACCCACAGCGTTAATAGCCCAGGGTCAACTCACATTTACTGATGGACCCAGCCTTAAACTACCTAACAATATTGTATTAAACGATGGTCAATATCTTGCTAAAGTGGTCTTTAATCAACAGCAATTACAACTCGCGTTAACGCCTGTGATTGGAGAAGTGAAAGTTGACTTGCTTAAGCAAGCTCCCATCCTAGCGTCGTTGCAGCAAGACAATATCGTGATCACCAAAAATGAACCGGCACAGATTTTAAGCCAATTTTTTAAAAAGCTCGAAGCGACCCCGCTCCCTTCTGCAAACACTAATCAAACCTACGCCAATAAGACCGATTCAAGTGCAGTATCGGTGGCGACAACAAACACTGTGAATACACTGACTCAACATTTAAAAACAGGTGAGAATATTCAGCAAGGGCAAATAGCATCGTCACCCAAAGTCGATGCATTAATGGTAAAAGCTGACAACACGAATAGTCTTTTACAACAACCACCCGCGACACAGACGTCATCGCCAGATAAAAACAGTATGGCTCAAGGCTCAAACTCAATAAAAAATCTCAATAATGATGCTGATATCAAAGCCGCGAGCATTCAAACCAACGAAGTCAAAAACAGCACAAATAAGGTATCAGCACAGACAACATTACCACCGACGTTACCTGCTAATCCGTTAGTAGGTAGCAAACAACCCAATGACGTTTCAGCTCAAAACCAACAATCGACTGTCAATAAAGATCCTCAGCCTATCGAAGTGTTAAACAAGGCGTTGTCTAAAGCTGGAGCAATGCCAGTAAAACAACAACTCGCGTTGCAAATCCCTAATAGTCTAGCCACTGAATTACTAAAGCATTTACCGCAGATGAGTCCTCACCCTCTGAGCGCGTTAAGCGACCCTAGCCTATTAAGCCATGAGCTTCTCAGCCTTGCAGGATTAAACCTAGCGCAAACGTCATCTCAGGCTAATAGTTCAATGGCTTCGACCCTCTATTCTGGCGGTGCTATTACGACTCTATTTCAACTATTATTAGGTGTAAAAGCCAAAACGACAGGCTCAGGGATCAGTGCTAAATTGCAAGAACATCTCAATCAGTTACAACAACGCACGCTCGCCAAGCTAACGGGTAACTCAGGCTTGTTAAGTGCACTTGATAAGCTCGGTGGAGCGGATTCTATGGCACAACTTGCCGGCAGTATCGCAATGTACCAACAGGCAAGTGCCGACCCTAATCAAGCTTTGACTTGGTACTTTGCCTTACCCTACTCCATTAACCAGCGAGATGAGCAGTTTGAGGGTAAATTTGAACAAGAAAATGAACAAGATAAAGACAAAGTTAATGGTTGGAAATTACAATTAAAATTTAATTTAGCACAAGGATCGTTACTCATTTGCGCCCACAAACAGGGCGACACACTCGATATACAATTTAAAGGCAACAGCCAAGCACTACTGTCAAAGGTCGATAGTTTTAATGGTGCCTTAGCCAATAAAATTAGCCAAATCGGTTTAACGCCTGGCACGTTTAGCACCCAATTAACCCAGGTCCCCGCAACGTTATTACCTGGGGATCACTTCTTAGTTAAGACAAGGGCATAGTTAAAAACAGCTTAAATAAGACAAGATCAAAATAAAGACAAGGGACTAAATATGAATGACGAATCGAAAAAAATTCAACAAGCTGTCGCACTCAGTTTTGATGGCAAAAGTGCCCCTAAAATTACCGCGTCAGGTAAAGATCTCGTTGCTGAAGAGATCATCGCGATTGCAAAAAGTGCTGGTATACATATCCATCAAGATCCGCACTTGAGTGAATTTTTGCAATTACTAGAACTCGGAGAAGAAATCCCTAAAGAGTTATACTTGTTGATTGCTGAACTCATCGCATTTGTTTATATGCTCGATGGTAAATTTCCTGAGCAGTGGAATAATCTCCACCAAAAAATTGTTGCCCAAGCCTAATGGCCAACATGACGAAGGTATGAACATCGCGCTACAGCAAAAATTGATAGGCAAATTTTGAGATAATAAATACCCCACCTAACCCGAGCCCACCCAAGCACAACTCAGCTAATCGATCTTGGTCAAACTCCAGCCAATCGTTAAATGCGGCATAAAACCGTAATGAAATGCCGTATAACACAATGACAGCCAGTGAAAGAAAACTATACAGATAATGCTCAGGGTAAAAAAACGTTAATAGCGGAATAAACGCCAACAAAAAATCACCACCTTTATGAGTAAAGTTGGTTTTTGATTCAATGGCTATATCTAACAACATTTGCAGAGGGATCACGATAACGAGTAAGCCAAGTAACAGAAAAAAGTCCATGCTACTCCTTTAATCCATGACGCACTTTTATGAAGTGAGCCTGTGTATAAAGAATCCGTATCTTATGAATAAAGGAACCACTAACAAGGGTATTTATTACAGAGTACTTTAGGAGATGGTCACTACAACCAAGTAGAAGTAGGCGCAACTGTGGTACAACATTTTTAAAGTTCACTAGTATTTGGGCACAATAACTCAAGTATGACGCAGAATAATCCATTATAAATTCCATTTAAACCTGTCTATCCATTACAAATTTATGCATCTCATTTACAGACTAAATTTGTTTTCAAACAATTACCTTATACCGTGCTATTAAATAATAATCAACATGTTACGTAAAAATTATCCATTATCATACTTTTATCGTGCCATCAAAGCATACCGCAATACATCACATATTTATCTTAACAATGTGTCTCAATATAATTGTTTTGCATATTATGTTCACTTTTTGTTGTTTAAATTTATATTGCACGCAATCATAATGCCGGCCTTGGCAGTATCAAACGTCATTTATAACAATAAGCCATTCCATTTAATCTGCAAGTCGCTAGCAAACGGTGATGAGCTACGCGAATAACATGAGAACGCTATGCTGATGAAAAAGAATCTATTGTTCACTTTATTAGGACTAACATATTTACCTGCTGCGCAAGCTCAAATGGTCGATTTTGACGATTACGGTCCGCTAAGAGTGTATGCCCAATCACCAATGCAATCGATCAATCACACACCTCTACTTCGCTCAGGTTTTTCATTACCTCAAGGACAGCGCGAATGGTATATCACAGCCAATATCGCGAGCATGTGGTCTGAATCAGATGTACTGCTAGCCGATTATTATCAAAATGCTGTTACTGGTGGCATAAAGTGGCAAATGTCAGATGCATTAATGTTAGATATCAATTATCGATGGGGATTTAGCGCTGATAACCATTTAGATTCACTCACAATGTGGTTCCATGACGCGTTTGGGTTTGATCAAAATGGCAGACAAGACCAAGCCAAACATCAAAACCAAATTCAATCAGAAAAGTATGGTATTCATGTTGATGACTTAAGCGGTGAAACGCTTGAAAATGCCTTAACAGCATACTTAGGTTACCAGCTCATACAAACTGAGCGCCATGGATTATCTGTAGGTGCTAGCCTGTATTTAAAATCTGTCGATAGCGGTCCATTTGCTGAAGATTCATTTGCGCAAAGCATTCAAATAAACTACAGCTACAAAAATGGCCAACATCATGTGAACTCAAGTTTTGGTGTCAGCTTTATTGAAGACACGGAGTCGATATCATCTAATCATTATGACTCTCGTTTCACCACGTTTGGCATCGGTTATGAATATCGTAGCGGACGCCATGGTTGGTTAGCCGAAATACACCGATATGAAGGCTTGGTTAGCTGGGATGAAAACTTCTCTGATGCGTCTAATGAAGCCTTACTAGGCTACCGTTATTACTTAAACACCAGTGCAATAGAATTCACTCTGGTTGAAAACTTTGAAAATATGGATAACAGTGTAGATATTGCTTATACGCTAGGATATCGTCATAAATTTTAACCAACAGGGCAAAATATTGCCCTGTAATATTCGCTAAACAGTAATTAACTCTTCTGTCGTCACCTGCGCGCCTAGCACTCTGTTTCTGCCGCGCTCTTTGGCTAAATAAAGCTGTTTGTCAGCGGCTTCAATTAATAGCTTTTCGGGGATGTCTCTGGTTGGCACTATGGTCGACACGCCCGCACTGACGGTAACAAAATGAGAGACAGCAGAGGTTTCATGCGCAATTTTAAGCGATATAATACTATCGACTATTTGCTGGGCCACATAAGTGCCCCCGATTAAATCGGTATTGGGTAAAATACAAATAAACTCTTCACCGCCAAAACGCGCGACTAAATCGTAAGGGCGATTAACGGTATCTTGAATTTTCTGGGCAACTTGTCGTAAACAAGCATCCCCCTCAGTGTGTCCATAGGTGTCATTAAATAGCTTAAAGAAATCGATATCCAATAAAATGATCGTCAATGGTTGTTGCTCACGGCAACCTTGCAGCCAACTCACAGGTAACACCTGCTCAAATTTACGTCTATTTGCCACACCGGTTAAGCCATCTAGCAGCGCAATAGAACGAAGTATGTCAGATTGCGACTTTAGCTTGAGTTGATTCTTCACCCGTGCTTTCGTGATAACCGGGTTAATGGGCTTATGAATAAAATCGACAGCCCCTAAATTAAAACCTTTAACTTCTTTCTCTTCATCAAAATGTCCGCTGATAAAAATAACCGCAATGTCTTGTGTAACGGGATCATTTTTAAGGTGTGCGCAAACATCAAATCCATTCAATATTGGCATTTCAATGTCTAACAACACCATATCAGGATTGACTTTTTTACACATATCAATCGCTTGATGTCCATCTCTGGCCATATAAATATCGTAATCATTTTGCAGTAACTGGTGCAATATTTTAATGTTGACGACCTGGTCATCAACGATCAGTATTTTGCCTTTTACTGGAGCGGCACCAGAAATATACTCATCTATGAACACGCATCACTCCTTAATTATCGATGTTAGGGTATCGATAGCATCCAAAAACTCGAGCTGACTGACCTGAGACTTTAATCTTAACCACTCTTTATCTGTCGCTATATTATCTGATAATTGCTCGAGATAGCTAATAGCATCTAAATTTTGCTCAACTAATAAAGCCATTAACTTATCCATTTTGACTGACGATATACTGGTTATCGGCAATAATTGCGTTTTATCCAGCTCATTTGCTGTTAGCGCCACCGTTTCATCAGGAAATAAAGTGTCGAGCACATGTAAACTGTCGTTAATTTGCCCTTGGATCTGACTCAAATAAACATTCGCATCTATTTTAACATTATGTTTTATGTTCTGTTCAAGCAATGCAGCAAAAGCGGCTAAACGCTTTGCACCAATATTACTGGCGGTACCTTTAATGGTATGAGCAATTATGCTTATTTTATCGGTGTCTTGTTGTGTAAACGCCTGGGTTAATGCTGAGAGTTGTTCTGACATTTCTACCGCAAAGTGATGTTTTACATCGATAAAAAATGCTAACTCACCACCAAAGCGCCTTAATATCGACTCAGGGTCTTCAATAATCACATCATCGTCGCCTGTGGGTTCATCAGGTGACTCAATTAATGCATTTATATCATTTACACCGCCCAATAAAGGTGCACTTTGACCTAACAATCCCAACATACAAGGCAGTAAACGCGTCATGTCTATCGGCTTGCCAATATGTTCATTCATACCAGCATCAAGACATAACGCCTTGTCCGCCAATGAAGCGTTGGCGGTCATCGCTAAAATCACCAAATCATTAAATCGACCATCAGCACGGATTAAACGCGTTGCCTCTAAACCATCCATATCTGGCATTTGCATGTCCATAATAACAATATCAAATGTGTTGCTAGATTGGGTCACCCACTCCACACCTTCAACACCGCCTTTGGCTAATGTAACAACCGCACCTTGTAATCTAAGTAGTTCATCAATGACTTGACGATTTAATTGATTATCTTCAACTACCAGCACTCTAATGCCTTGCAAGGCTAAGTGGGTTACTTTTTTCGTTTCTAACGGTATTTCTTCACCGCTAATAGCCTGATGTACCGCCTCAAGCATTAAGTTAGCCGTAATCGGTTTGGTTAACATATTCACAAAAGGTTGTTGCTCATACTGCTTAGTTTGCTTCATCACCTCAGAGCCGTAAGCCGTTAACATAATAATGGCTGGTGCGGCGCCTTCAGGAAACATTAATTGAATATGCTGTGCGGTTTCTAGGCCATCCATTTCAGGCATGCGCCAATCCATAATAATCACGTCATAGTGGTTGGTGGCATGTAAACTTTGTTCAATAAGATTAATAGCCTGCTTACTGTTGCTTGCTTCGTTAACATAAGCGCCATGAGCCATAAGTGTTTTTGATAAAATTTTACGACTCATTTTGCTGTCATCAACAATAAGAATATTTTTACCTTGTAAATCAATATCCAAATAAGTATTTTTCATCTCGACAACAGTAAAAGACAAATCAAAGCCAAAACGACTGCCGTGACCTAACTCACTGGTTAAGGTTAATTCGCCCCCCATTAACTCCACTAAACGTTTGGTGATAGCAAGCCCTAACCCAGTGCCACCAAATCGCCTTGAGGTAGAGGACTCCGCTTGCACAAAACCTTGGAATATTTTATCAGCCTGTTCTTTGCTGATCCCGATGCCGCTGTCTGATACTGAAATGGTCAGTTTCACTTCATCCTGGTTAAGCTGATGACAATGCACCCCAACAATCACATGCCCCTGTGAGGTAAACTTAATCGCATTACCAGCAAGATTGAGTAAAACTTGCCTTAAGCGCTGCTCATCACCTTCGATAAGGTAAGGAAGCTTTGGATCAAGGTCGAAAATCACTTCTATACTTTTACTGTGAACATTGGTCGCTAACATCACCGCAAGTTCACGCATCAAGGTTTCCATTTGAAATGGATGAAGATCAAGTTCAAGCTTACCCGCATCAATTTTTGAGAAATCCAAGATATCATTGAGTAACCCCAACAAGGATTTAGCCGCTATTTCTGCTTTGGTCACATAATCAAGTTGTTGCCGGGTCATATCAGAATGTTGTACTAACTGGAGCATGCCCAATACCGCATTCATCGGGGTGCGAATTTCATGACTCATATTGGCTAAGAATGCCGACTTAGCGGCGCTAGCAACATCGGCAGCCTGTTTAGCCAAACGCAATGTATGTTCTAATTCACGCTGCTCTGTGATATCGCGGTTAATCCCCACGACACGGACCGCTTTACCCATTTTATCGTAACTGATTTGCGCGCCAGCATGGATATAGCGCACCTGTTCTGCACGATTGATAATTCTAAAGGTCGGTTGATAAGTTGAATGGCTCTCAATGGCCTGTTGCAGTGCTTGTTCTGCCATATAAAGATCATCAGGGTGAATGCGCTGTTGCCAATGTCGATAATTAAGGCCTTCTTCTTTTATCTCAATTGGGTAGTCGTACATCACAAACATACGATCGTTCCATTGCAATTCATCCGTTAATAAATCAAAGTCCCATATACCCAGCTCTGCAACTTCGGCGGCTTTGACTAATTGATTACTGGCCGACACTAACGCTTCCTGCTGTTTCAACATGGTATCGATATTAACAGCAACCCCAAGATAACCAACAAGCTCTCCAGACTCATCACGCATTGCGGTAACAGATAACGACACCTGGCATTGAGTGTAATCTTTGCGGACATAGGTCCAAATACGCGTTTCGGGACCAAAGTTTCTGGGCTTATACACAAAGACATCAAATGCACTGATCTCTTCGCCAAATTCCTCGGTTAATTCTTTACCGCGCGCCCTAACTTCGGCAGGCACATGCATTATTGCCGGACTCATTTTGCCGACAATTTCACTCGCACTATAGCCCAGCAATAATTCAGCTCCGCGGTTGAATATGGTAATCAGCCCCTCACTATCAGTTGAAATAATGGCAATTTCAGAGGCCGCAGCAAGCACATTGGTCAATAATGAGGTCAGTTTAAGGTTTTCAAGTTGAGTATGCTTACGCTCGGTAATATCAATTCGCAGAGCAATACAGCGTTCTAACTCACCATGACTATCCATAATGGGAGTAATGACGGTATCAAACCATTTCGCATCACCTTGCTTATCATGGTTACACACTTCACCGTGCCAGCTATCCCCATTAATAATGGTTTCCCACATGTCTTTCCAAAATGCATCATCATGGTGATTTGATTTTAAAATAGAATGCTTTTGGCCTACCATTTGCGCACGCGTATAGCCAGAAGCAATACAAAAGTTGTCGTTAACCGCTAATATCACGCCATTTTTATCTGTTTCAGAATATAAGAGCTGTTGGTTAATATTATCGAGTAAGGTTTTATTTTCAGAAAGCGCTTGCTGCAAAGCTTGTGTACGCTGAGTGACTTTCAATTCAAGTTCGGCATTCAAACTTAAAATTTGTTTTTCTGCGTTTTGTTGCGCAGTAATATCTCGAATGGTTTGACTCACCCCAGTAATCACACCGGACTCATTGTAAATGGCTAATGAGGTCATTGTGGTTGAAAGCAATTCGTTATCTTTGCGCTTATGATAGCCAATAAAGTTTAATAGTGGTTTACCCTTTAGCACTTGTTCAAAAAGTGCGTTTTCCTGGCTTTGCCCTTCGTCGGCAACAATAAAACCATGCTCTTTATACCCAACAACCTCAGGATTGGTGTAGCCAAAAGTAAGCTCCGCACCTTGATTCCACCCAGTGACAAGACCGTCGCAATCGTAACTAATGATGGCATCTTGTGAGTGCTCTAAAATGTTGGCGCGTCGTTCATTATCGGCTAAGACCAGTTGCCTTCTGCCTAAGGCATAACTATAAAAGGCAACAAAAGACGCCAACAATAAACTCAAAATAAAGCCATAAATAAATGCAATATTCGGCGAGGTTAAATGCAATCTACTGACAAAGTTAGGGTAAGCAACTAATGATATTTGCCAATGACGACCAAAAACTTCACGTTCGACGGTAACAATATGCTCAGTTAACGGGCTTGAGTCGTCGATATGGTTTTCATAAAAGCTCACCATATTGGCAGTATCGGTAATGTCTTTGACCAATAACTTAGTGTTTACTCGCGATAACGATAAATCGTCAAACACTTCATTGGCCACCAGTGGTGCATAACTCCAGCCAAAAGCTTGCTGCTCCCTTAACGCTGGTGTGACAGGGGTTCCACCAGCACGATAAATCGGCATTAAAATTAAAAATGCCTGTAACGGACTCCCCGAAGCCTGTACTAATGTTATAGGCCCGGTTAATCTTACCTCTCCAGTTAACATCGCATCTAAAGCCGCTTTTTTACGATTGGCTTCAGAGGCGATATCTAATCCGACAGCGGAAAAGTTACGCGCTATAGGCTCAATATATTGAATGATATAGCGCTCACCATTATGATCACTAAGCTGCCTAACACCGAAGGTGGGCCAATCATCTAATTGCGCTGCGGTAATAAAATTGGTTTCTTCAGCAACACTCACGCGCCGAATAAAACCAAACCCTCTTGCGCCAGGAAACTCCTCATCGATATCACGCGTCAAACTGTATTTCTGAAACGCTTCTCGATTAATACCCTTCTCACCTACGGTAAAAATAATACCTCGCGCACTGCGTAAGCCGTACTGATACAGCTGGATACGATCAGTAATATTATTGGCGACCTGCTCTGTGACGGCCTTAAGTTCATTAACAATGATGTTATTGTTTTGATTTTTAACACTTAACATCGCGCCCACACTCATGACTATGCCAACAGCGAAGACTCCGATACCCAATTTAAGCGCGTTTTTATAATTAGCAAATCTGGTCATGTTTATGCGTTTCAAGTTAAGGAAGTTTAACTGTGGACGATAACCTTCTTTTTTACAAGCTACACATTGAAAAACATACTATTTTCACAAATTAAAGGCCGTTGCGCTACAATGACTACGTTGGTGACACTGCACTTGGGATTACTCAAAGGTATATTGTTAATCGTACTGCACAAAGGTGAGTTACAACTGTAGCTGAAACCCTTAATCGTAAAAAAAAGAAATTGAAATAGAGTGCGGCAATCAAATTTAAGTCCGTAAAATCGTGCAGCCAGTCATCTTTATTGACATCAAACACATCATCCAAAATCTACACAAGCATCAACAACGTTGAGCTTTTTGTATTGAAAAGTCATGCAATATCGCTCGCACAAAAAAGGCTACCTCGAGGTAGCCTTTTTTTGTTATCTGTTCACCATTATCGGCCTACGGTTGTCTCGGCCAGGGCGTCAAATTGGATAATGTAATAACGCCCATCGCTCATATCTTGTTGGTTATTCACCGCTGGCGATAAGTGTAACTTATTCACCGCAACCAGAATTTTGCCATCTGCCGTGGTAGCAAAACCATCTGCCCAACTGAACTTATCGGCGTCTTGATGCAAAATATGGTATTGGCGATCCGTATCAATATAGCCCACTGCATTGTGGGTCATGTCAGTCACATAAATGTTGCCGCTATTGTCTATGGTGATACCATCACTGATAGGCTTATTGGCATAAAATTCGACTTTGCTGCGCAACATATTGGCCGAAATTTTAGCGTCTAATAAATATTGAGTGTGAACTCGATATAGCTTCTCACCGCTCAACGCGCCAAAATAAACCCACTCATTGTTAATGTCTAACGTAATCGAATCGATACCAATACGAATAGGCTGACCGCCAATCGATAATGTTTTGCCATCAATCACGGCATCAATATCTTCTGGACGAGTATAAATGCTGCTGTCTAAGACTCTGCGGGCCTGACCAGTGGTTAAATTAACCACCAGTAAACCGGCGTTATCGCCACCAGCAGGATCGCTGATGTAAACCGCTTCATGATCGCGGTCGACCGCTAAGTCATTCAAAAATGAATTGACCGGCAATACTGCGGCCGTTAACTCAATGGTTTTATACAGTTGGTTATTTAACGTGTCCCAACCGATTAAATGCCCTGCTCTGTCATGACCAGTAGCCGTTTCAAGCATCCATAAAATACCCTGTTCATCAATCACAACGCCGAGCACAGGGTTAAGTTTTTGATTAAATTCACGACTTGGATAATCCATTATCGTACCGTCTTGCTTAAGCTCTACAATTCGCGCATCCACACCGTAAAAGTGATGATTACTCATAAAAACACGACCTGTTGCAGACACAGCTACATTACCTGGAGGGTGTTGTTTATCGAGCTCACGAAAAACAGAATAATCAGCTGCAAATGTTGTACTACTCAATAGCGTCAATGCGGTAAACATTGATACCAATACCCATTTAATCGACATGAATATAAACCTTATAGTGTCTTCAACGTTGCAATAATGTCTTGTGGGTCCATGCGATAAGTATAATCAGCATTCACAAATGCATCGGCAATGATGCCGTCTTTCGTTACCACAAACGTCGCCGCTAATGGGAAATCAAATTGGCCAGAACCATTATGTTTTTCAACTTCCACACCAAATTTAGCGTACAAAGCACGGATTTCATCGGGTAATGAAAATACAACCCCAAGTGCTCGCGCATAATCGGCATTGATATCAGACAAGACTTCAAATTTAAGTTCATTTTTTTCAGTTGTCGATAATGAAATATCGGGTAATTCAGGGGTTATCGCGACAAATGTGGCCCCCAGCTGTGCAAACGTGTCCAAATGCTGCTGATATGCACGTAACGCTAAATTACAATAAGGACACCAACCACCACGATAAAACGTAACCACTAATGGCCCATTGGCGAGCAAATCCCCCAAATTACGAATTTGGCCTAATTGATTAGGTAACTCAAAATGCGTTAATACATCACCGATTTTCGGCGCTTTTTCAATTACACCTGATAATTGCAGTTTTTGTGTCGCATCCGACATAATCGCCATTAACTCAGGAGGGATTTTGACGGCACTGGCTTCGCGTTGTTGATCGAGTTGGGTAGATAAAGACATTGTTACGCTCACTTCTAACTTGAATATACATTCAAAATAACGATTATTGCTAAGATAAGCAAGCTTTTTTGAACAATCATTCAAGTGGTGTTATTATTCTAAACAAGCCTTATGGATAACTCATTCAATCAGGCTATTTTAACTATGCAGTAGGATTGAGGAATAAGCGCTATGGCGAAGAAACATTATCAACGCGAAGACGTATTAGATAAGGTTATTACTTTATTTTGGCAACAAGGCTATGCCGCATCAAGTGTCCAACAGATCACCAAAGCGACGGGATTGAAGCCGGGCAGTATTTACCATGAGTTTGAAAGTAAAGAGAAGCTGTTTCAGGAAGCGTTAGCTCGCTATGCCGCGTCTTCAATTGCTTCAATTCACCAAAAAATGGCCAATGCCTCTAACGTCAATGAAGGTATCAAGCAAATATTGACTGATTTAATAGAACAGTCAAAATCCTGTGATTATTGCGGCTGTTTTTTGATCAAAACACAACTTGAGTTGGCTTCACAAGGTAATACCTTGTACCAATTTGCATCAGCGCAATTAGCCAGCATAGAAAAAATTTATGTCGATTACCTCAGTCGCGTTTATAGCGACCAACTGGCTAAAACGTATGCAGCACAACTGATGACGGTCATTTTTGGTATTCGTATATACGGTTACCAGGCAGACTCGGCCAATACCATCACCCAAACATTCAACGCGCTGCTACCCTGGTTAAATGAGCACTAATCCGAATAAGTGCGATAAGAGCTCATTATCGCCATATCAACAGAGCTTTCAGGTCAAAAACGGCTTGAAAGCTAAAGCGGTGTATCTGTAAGTGATTTAATGACCTCATAAAGCCGCTCTTGAAATGACGGTGTCGCATCAGCTGCTAAGGTGATAAAAGCACCAACCAATACCTGAGTTCGATATTCAGCCAAACTAATATAGCCATTTACCCAATCATGTCTGGCCAAACGTTGGCAACCAAACAACTGTTTAGCCAACCAGGCTTCGTCAACCTGACCTTTTAAAAAACCATTATTTTTGGCATCGACACATACTTGCGTAGCAATCGCTAACGATTTATTAAAGATGCCGTTAGGTAATTCATGATCAAAAAACTGAGTGCGTTCACCTGCAACAAATGCTGCTTTATAAAAGGCTTCATTGGCCGCAAAAAGATCTAACAAACTGTCAATAAACGCTTCGGTAGCCACAATAGGATCGTGAATATTAGGCTGCGCTAAAGCGACTTCAACCTTAGCCACCATCTCAACAACAAGCTGTTCAAAAATATCGCTTTTTTTACCCAATAAGTTATGAACAGTAGGAATACTCAACTGCGCCTTAGACGCCAACTCATTGATGGTAAAGGCTTCAAAACCATTATTCGAAATAAGCTCTCTGGCGATAGAGAGTAACCTCTCTTTTCTTAACGCTTTATTGGCTTGGCGAGTGGCATTACCACGGGCATTACTTATCTGTGTCATGGGGATGAGCCTAAAATAAAACTTGACCACAGATTTTATTATGCGTTAAATTTTACTTACAATAAAAACTGCAGAATAAAAACTGTAAAATAAAAACAAGGCCCTCATTATGAACCAAGATATAACTAAATCAATCAACGCATGTGCCGCGCACTATGGCGAACACGCTGAACAAATGAAATCCTACCTGCTTAATGGTCAAGCCCAGGCTTATAAAATGAATAACCGCGGCCCGATTAAGTTTGATGAAAACGGCGCCCTTGCCAAAGATATCCTTGCTGAATATCAACAATGTGGGTTTTACATATTTGAAAATGTACTCAGTGAAGCCGAGCTTGATGATGTTAAAGCTGATTTAGCCCAAATGCGCAGCACATTTTCAGCCGCGCCCTATGGTAAAACAACCGCTGACGGTAAGCCTGCGCTCGGTGCAGATAATATTGCGCCAAGTTTAATCTGGTCTAAATCGTTAGGCGATCCTCTCGGTGGCACCGCTATTGCAAATGGCCGTCACCAGGTAAAACTATTTGAACCAACAGCCGCTAAAGATTCGCCAGAATATGCGCCATTTGTATTACTCGGCTCGCTGCAATTTTCAGAAGCGTGTTTACGCATTTACGGCCACCCACAATTATTACGTGTGGCCGAGTGCATCAATGGTGCCGATTTTGCGCCTTTTCATGAATGCTTATTTATTAAAGATCCGGGTGTAGGCGCCGCGGTGTCATGGCATCAAGACGGTGACACTCATTGGAACAGCCAGCATTTTGATGACGGGATTCATGGATTTAACTTTATGGCTCAAGTGTATGGCAGCACAGCTGTAAATGGCGTTTGGGTATTACCTGGCAGCCATAAAACTGGCAAAATCGACATCAAAAATCTTATCGAAGCATCAGGAAGCGAGCGTATTGAAGGGCTGGTACCTTTACTGTGTGGTCCAGGCGATGTGGTCATTTGCAACAGACAACTACTACATGGATCATTTGCCAATACCGGCTTTGAGCCACGTGTCACCGTCAATTTCGGATTTCATCGTCGCTCATCAGTGCTCGGCGTCATGGGGGCTGGCATGCACAGTGAAGCGCAAGAATACACAGAAGCACTTATCGATGAACGCTCTAAAGTGATTGGTTACGCTATTGATGCGCGTCAGCAAAAATACCCCGACGAAACCCCTTATCAATATCAACCATTTATCGATAAAGGTGTGCAATACACCTGGGATCAACACGCTAAAAAAGACATTAAAGATTACAACCTACGCGATCTCAGTATATAACGTTCACGCTTTCTGGTCTCAATGACAGAAAGCGCACTTTAAGGTTTTAAGATGCCCATCTCACGAGACATTTATCCTGTAATACACTTGCCATTACAACCAGAATAATCATTCGACATATTAAGTGTAGAGGTGTGTTTAAACCGTTATCTCAAGACAAGTATGGCGAGTATTATCATTCAATAATCTCATAGCACATTTGGCTTAACGTTAAGTACACGATACGCTGTCATTAATATTGGCAGTGTGTAAAAGCTGATTAAGTTAATTCAGCAATGTCGCTCAGATATGTAGTCTGAGCATTTACCCTGCTACGTCATCAACGCCGGCGATTAAAAAATGATGACTCACAGAGCCCTGAGTTCGTGCGTTTAAATGCGGCACATACCCAGGATCTTGCATAAAGCCTAACGCTGCTTCTTTTGAAGGCCACTCAATAATAATTCGTAACGCGGCATTATCACCTTGGCCTTCTAAACGCTCATGTTGTGAGGTACGCGCTAAATATTTTCCACCGTATTTAGCCAAAATCGGTCCAGATTCGGCAACATATGCTGCGCCCCAATTAGGATCGGTGGGGGTGACCTCTAACACTGAATAATAAGCCATGCTGTACCTCACAATGTTGATAACGTAAAAACAAAGTCACTATCTTGCAAAACCTCCAAAAGGCTTCAACATTTTAGGCGCTAATGCAGCATGACGAACTCGAAGCTCTTCTGGTAAGTCACCTAAATGTACCATACGTGTTGCTGGAGCGGCAGCAACCCAACGTTCAGCATAATTGTCCCAGTTAGTAATGTGGATATGAGCCGATTCAATTGAACCAAAACGCTCATATACTAAAACGTCACCATCGTCAGACACAAAGTATTGATAGTTTAAGGTGCCGCCCTCTTTGCGAGTTGCAGCAACAATCTCATTCATAACGGCTTCAAATTCATCACGTTTACCGTCTGCAATTTTAGCCTCTACAATCCAACCGATATTTTCAAACATATATTACTCCATGACTTTATTAATGCCCTGTCACAAGACAAAGCGCTGTGAGTGCTTAGTGAATGAAGCAAAGTATATGGAATCATTTACAAATTGATAATAGGGGATAAAATAGAAGTAGTTTATAGATTTTGTTGATAATTGTTGATTAACCTTGAATATCGAACACTTAAAATTATTTATTAGAGTGGCTTCAACCCATAACATTAGCGCTGCAGGCCAAGAGCTTGGATTGTCACCCGCGGTTGCCAGCACTTATATTAATAAACTTGAAGAGCATCTCGGCGTGCGTTTAATGCACCGCACTACCCGTAAAATTGCACTCACAGAAGCCGGCATGTCTTTTTTACCTCACGCAGAAGATGTATTAGCCAGTATTGATGCTGCCCGCTCAGCAGTGGGCGTGGGTAATTCTGCGCCTACAGGTAATTTGCGTGTCACTGCACCAACATCATTTGGCCGCATGCATCTCACGCCGGCGTTAAAGCCCTTTTTAGCCGCGTACCCTGGTATTGATCTCGACTTACGCTTTTCTGATTCGATTGTTGATATGGTAGAAGGCGGGTTTGATATCGCAATCCGCAATGCAGAGCTTAAAGACTCCAGCTTAATAGCGCGCAGATTAGCCAGCGACAACCGAATTGTATGTGCTTCTCCCGACTACCTTAAACAATACGGCCAGCCAAAGACCCCAGACGACTTAGTCAATCATCAGTGCATTGCCCTAATGGGATTAGAGCAGTGGACGTTTAAAGTAAACGGTGGCACAAAAAGCATAAAAACCAAAGGTCGAGTCCGCACCGACAGTGGCGAAGTCGTCAGAGATGCCTGCGCTGATGGCGTGGGAATTGCCATTAGCTCAACCTGGTGTACTTATCAGCATTTACGCCGAGGTGATTTAGTGCCTATTTTGACCGACTACCCGTTAGCCAGCCAAACGTCAATTTGGGCGGTATACCCAAGCTCACGCCTACTTGCGCCTAAAGTCAGAGCCTTTATCGACTACTTTGCCGATTACTTCGGGGATACTCCCTATTGGGATAAACCTTAACCTTCAGTTTAAAAGGCATTAGAGGTTGAGAGACATGGAGCCCAGCAGAAGTGTTATACGTGATAATAAGATTATCGTGGCTAACGTTGATGCGGAGTTTAACAGTCCTGATAAACCAATAAAACCGCTGACCAGCCTATTACACGATCCGTTATTAGGCTTCAGTAACCCGAATACGCTTTACGTGTCTTATGCTTCGTCACATATCAAGAGAACAAGTAAACCTGATGCTGAGATAATCTCATCACTTGCAATCTGCTTCATCTTACATCATAGATTTTTTCGCTTATTTCCCTCACATTTATCCGCCTTACCATTCATTGCTACGCCACTCAGTATTTCGTTTTTATGCAAATATTATTGGATAAACGATCGTTTTATGGCAACCTGAATATACTTGTTAAATGATATTGTTTTGACATCCTGTTTAATGGCTTATTTGATGCCACAAGAGTGACAGCCCCATATGATATTAATGCCAAGCGGTTCAATAACAGAAAGGATTAAGCATTGCTAGCACTCATCAAAAAACACCGAAACAGTACTGCAGAGCTGCAACAAGCTCGGGTTATTTCGTTGTTTTCATTGGTTGGAATGTCAATCACGTTATTGATGGGATTAATAAGCTTATTGGGTGAAAACACCACCCTCACAATCGTGTTGTTTATTGCCAGTATCACCTACCTGCTCGCCTTCTTTTCTGTCAAAAGGTTTGACCTCAGCATTGGTGCCACACTGGTTATTTATTCGCTGTATTTATTGATGTTTTATTTGGTGTTTAGTGGTGGCGTTTCCCAAACAGGCCCATTGTGGATTTTCATTGTCGCGCCGGTATCGGTTTACGTGTTGGGTTTACGTCACGGCTTAATTAACTTAACTATCTTCCTCAGTATCGTTAGCATTATTATGTTTTTACCCCAGCAATGGGTTACTCATGCGCAGTACAGCAATGAATTTGCGCTCAGACTGATTATCTCGTTTTTAACCATGTCATTTTTATCAGCCCTGTATGAATACTCCAGAATGCAATCATACAAAAATGCACTTGAGCTCAGCAGGCAATACCAAGAGCTCGCCATGCGCGACCCTCTCACAAAATTGGCCAACAGGCGCAATGCCGCGGCTATCCTAGAGCAAGAGAAATCAAGGTTGCAGCGTAATAATGAACCGCTTTCAGTCTTATTGTGCGATTTAGACCACTTTAAACTGGTCAACGATAAATACGGTCATAATGGCGGGGACATGGTGCTGACTGAATTATCAGCCCTCTTTAAAGAGCAAGTTCGACAACAAGATTGTGTCGCACGCTGGGGCGGCGAAGAGTTTTTGATTATTCTGCCACAAACCTCCTCTGAGCAAGCAAGCATCATCGCTGAGAAAATCCGTAGCAGCGTTGAACAATTCACAATCCACTTTGTTAAACACCAGATCCGCATCACCATCAGTATTGGCATCGCACAACTTGCTGAAGATCAAACTATCGATGAATTGATCAACAATGCCGATAAATGTTTGTATCAAGCTAAAACATTAGGCAGAAATCGGGTTCATCCTTAAATATGACTGGGTGTATGGCTTACAGCAAGCTGCAGTTAGCTTTTTATCTTCTCTAAAATTCATTTTACTGACATTAAAAAGCCCCAAAATATTGGGGCTTTTTAATCTATCTACTCAATCCAATTACTGCTCTGCAGTTTCAGGATAAAGGCTGTTCCACCATTGCGGTTCATCTTTGAGTTTCATATCAAACCAGGCCATGGTGGTGTTCCACCAATCAAAGCGCGCCTGACGGGTGTTGATGTGATGGTCCTGATCATTAAACTCCACCAGCTCCACCTCTTTACCTAACAACTTAAGTGCGGTGTACATGTAATGGCTTTCGCCCACCGGCACGTTGGTATCAGCATTGCCGTGAATGAGTAATAACGGGGTAGTGATTTTATCGGCATGATAAAGCGGGCTTTGTTCAACATAAAGCTCAGGGTTATTCCACGGAAAACTGCCGCGACTCGCCACACCAGAATACCCATAACCCCACCAGCCATGTCCCCAATACGATGACAAATTACTGATCCCAGCATGTGACATCGACGCGGCAAAAATATCGGTTTGTGTGGCCAAATACATAGTCATAAAGCCGCCATACGATGCGCCCATGTTGCCGACGCGTTTCGCATCAACATAACTATGGGCATTCAAGAATGCTTTAGTGCCTTCAATAATGTCATCTGCACTGTACTTGCCCCATGCATTAACATGGCGTCCGCTAAAGGCCTGGCCGTAACCGGTGGCGCCATTAGGTTGCAACACATACACCACATACCCTTGCGCGGCCCACAAGTTAAATGGCCAGCGACCGGTAAAGTGACGTCCAACCGGTGACGTTCCGCCATAGTAGTACACCAATGCAGGGTACTTTTTATTGGCATCAAAATCGGCAGGAAGATACACGCGACCATCAATGTTGTGGCCATGCTTGTTGGTAAAATCAAAGTCTTCGATTTTCCCTAAACGCGTATCAGCATAGCTTTGCTTTTGGCTGTCAAATAACACTTGTTTACGGCTTGAATTAAGCGACATGCTGTAAGCTTTTTGCGGCGCTGTGGCCGAGGTGCCTGCAACCACTAAGGTCGGTGTCGATTGCTTGGTGGCCACACTGAAACCATCAACCATATCAACACCGGTGTCGATAAGACTAAAACGGCTTTTACGCTTATCAAACCAATAAAGCGGTGAGCGATCGCCTTCGGTAACCGAGACCAATAAATCATCATTTTCAAGCTTGGTCATACTGCCAATAGCGGGGTCAAAGTCTTTGCTTAATGCGCTAACATTGCCCTTTGCATCACGCCAATATAACTGACCGTCATAGTCATTAACTTCAATATTAGGATCTTGCATGCCAACGCCATTCATAAAGCGCGGACCAGCCGTGATGTACATGCCATCATCTGCGTATAATGCGCCACTGAAGCTGCGATATTCACCAATCATGGTTTCGCTTAAATCCGCTACCTTAAGTTCGATAAGCTGAGTGATACCATGAGCTGGTGCTTTGTAATCAACAGGTGAGCGAGTGAGCAACACGCTGCCGTTATCGGCATTACTGTCTAACAGCGAACTGGTGATTTTACTGTCGGTAAGTTGGCGAATAAACCCCGAGGCCACATCTAATTGATAAAGCTGACTGTTGTTACGCCAATAACTCCAGCGATCTTCTAATGCTTGAAAGCGCTTTGAAGTGGCTTTGTCATCTGCTTTAAACGGCTTTTCCCAACTAAACAGTAAACTGTCGCCAAACCACTGTAAGCCAGACACATTATCAAGCTCAGTGGCGGCAATATCGATAGTTAAATCAGCGACATTGAATAATTGAATTTGCTTGTTAGCCGCAAACGCAAGTTGTTTTGAATCATCAGACCATACGGCGCTACTAGGACGACTCTCCTGCCAGCGATACAGCACGCTGTTGTTTGGCAATTTGCGCAGCTCTGTTACTTGAATAGGTTTATCGCCCTGGGCCGCCTGGTATTCAATCGTTGATTGCAGTAGATATTTACCATTTGGCGATAAGGTTAAATTGCTAATCACTTTTGAGTCAAAAAGCTGCTCTGCCGATACGCGTTGTGTTTGTTGCGCGCTAAAATCGAGCTCATCAACATCGCTTTTACCTTGCCAATCCAGGCTAAAAGGCACATCTTTTTGTAAGCCATCGGCAAGCAACATGAGTTGATAATCACCGTTAGCGAATTCAAGCTCGACCTTGTCTGCTGATTTCACTAACTGACCATTAAGGTACACTTGAGGGTTTTCAAGGCCTTTAACGGTTAATGTACCTTGCGTAAAGCGCTGTGTAGAAACAGGTAAACGATAAGCTAACCAGCCCTCTCCTTCTACTTTCGATGTGGCGGCTTGCCAGGAAAGCGCTTGATTAAATACCCTAACCTTACTGGCCTTATTTGCCTGACTGAGCTTTGCCACTACATTGGCACGCAAGGCATCAGCTTGAGCGCTTTTAGATAACGTCGTAGCAGAGGCTTGTGTCACCGGGCCAATACGCTCAATGTGCTTAGCATCAATCTCGACGCCGTGAGCCATGCTCGAAATGGCCATCGCTAAACTGGTTAACACCAGAGAAAAAGCTTTCATTACATGTCCTTTTGTTTTAATAAATCAGTGCGTAATTAACCAGTGCGTAATTAATCAGTGCGTAAAAAACCAGCTTGTAATAAATCAGTTTTTAATAGGCCAGTTAATTATTTTTAGTGAGTTATTTATTATTCATCGCTATCTATTTTCGATAATCGCTGAGGTAAACCACATTCGTGGTGTCTACCGGGCCTTCTTGAACATCAAGATCGTGTAACCAGGTATCGATAAACACATCGTTAGCAAAAAAGTGGCTACTGCGCCCTTTTGCATTTCGAGGGAATTTCCCCATAAAGGCGCTAAAATCAATAAATTCGTTTGGCATTAATAGCATTCCATCTTCATAACATTGTTGCTCTAAGTGCCAGGCAACCTCGTTTAAATGCCCTTGTACGCTGCGATCACCTCGAGGATGAAATGCACAGGTAGTAAATTTATCGTGATATCGTGCTAAGGCTAAATCAACTTCGATACTGTCCACGCCTTTTTTATTGGCTAAAAACGTGAAATTCGATACCATCATTTTCTCGAACATATTGAGAAAATCGATTTCATCACCCTTTTTTGTCGCCAAAAAAATCAAGCAATAACGGCTAACATAATCCATCACTAATAAGTATTTTTTGCGTTTAACCGTCACACAGTGCACCACCCAATGCCATTGAGTGCCATCGTGTTCTTGTGGTTCAACATCTAAGGGGAAAACAGGTGCAGCGACTGACTCTGCAATGGTTTTATGCGGCGCGGCTTCTAAACAAGACAACACTTCGCCTTTACGAGTCACACTAAAAAACTCTGCAGCCGCTTTGGTACAGTTAAACACTAACATTGGTATTCCATCGGGTAGAAACAAAAATTAAGCTGATTATATCAACAACAGGATATTCACGACCACAACACAAGGTTAATTAATGCCAAATATCATGCTTAGGGCCTGTTGATCTTTCAAGGTTATTTTTGCAGCTAATTGTTGGCCATTACTCACATATACAACTGCGCGGCAAAGACTTCGAGATGTAGTTATTCTACATAACAAGTCGATAACGCAGTAAAAATAACCAACAAACGCTGCCCGAAGGGTTCGGCTAAAAACGTTTTACTCTTTGTTGAATGAATTTTGCTTAGATGACTAGGCATCAATCCATTCGCCTCGATTAAAACGTTTTTAACTCGAACAAAATTTAACCAACAAAGAACAACCGGCCCTAATTTGTAAGCGCTTATTATCATTAGCATTACTCGTGAATGCACTCCCCGTTTGCCAGCGTATGTTAATGGTTATCTCGCAAAATACGGTCTCCACTGCTAAGTTAACGAGGGACTTATTCAATTCAAGGACTCATCATGCAGATCATTCACCATGGAGCGGTAAACGGCGTCACCGGTTCTTGTCATCAACTCGACATTAACCTACAACATCCGAGTAGCTATCTTATCGATTGCGGCTTATTTCAAGGAGCGGAAACCGCAGGTCAAAACTCAGCGGATCAATTGCAAATAGAATTTAACATCGACAATATAAAAGCCTTAATCGTTACTCATTGTCATATCGATCATGTTGGCCGAATTCCCTATCTACTCGCAGCTGGTTTCAACCAACCGATTTACGCCACTACGGCAACCGCGGCGTTATTGCCATTAGTGATTGAAGATGCATTAAAAGTGGGCGTGACTCGCGATAAAAAGCTGATCCAGGCCTGTTTAAATCAGCTCAACAAACTCATTGTGCCGGTAGACTATAACCAATGGGTTTCATTGCCGATAAACCTCAACAATGCGACTCAACCTGTTAGGCAAATTAAGCTTAAGTTTAAACCTGCGGGGCATATTTTAGGCTCGGCCTATGTTGAGCTTGACCTTAAAGGACCAAGCTACAAGCATAGAGTCGTATTTTCAGGTGACTTAGGCGCAACCTACGCCCCATTACTTGCCAGCCCTAAAAGCCCTTACCGAGCAGATACCTTAGTCATTGAATCAACCTACGGCGATAAAAATCATCAAGGCCGTAAAGATCGCAGCAAACAGCTCAAAGGTATCATCGAAAAAGCGGTAAACGATAATGGCGTCGTGCTTATCCCTGCTTTTAGCATTGGCCGCACGCAAGAGTTGTTATACGAATTTGAGCACATTATTTATCGCAATCAGCACAACCCAATGTGGCAAAATATCGACATTATTGTCGACTCACCAATGGCAGCCAATTTTACCCAACAATATCGTGCATTTAAGGACTTATGGGACAAAGAGGCTAAACAAAAACTCTCACAAGGCCGTCATCCACTCGATTTTGAACAACTCACCACCATCGACAGCCATCAAGATCACTTAGCGGTGATCAACTATTTAGATTCAGTCAATAAACCCGCTATTATCATTGCCGCATCTGGCATGTGCACGGGTGGCCGTATTAGTCATTACCTCAGCCGCTTTTTAGCCAAAGCCACTACCGACGTATTATTTGTCGGTTATCAAGCCCAGGGCACCACAGGTCGTGATATACAAAAATACGGACCTCGAGGCGGCTATGTGTATATTGATGAACAGCGCATAGACATTAAAGCGAAAATTCATAGCATTAGCGGCTACTCTGCTCATGCCGATCAGCACAACCTCATCAACTTTGTTAAACGCATGCACCACAAACCTAAACACATCCGCATCGTTCACGGCGACACTGAAGCCAAGCAAGCCTTAGCCAATGAATATCAAAAATTATTGCCAAATACAGAGATTGAAATCGGTAAGGAGTGATTCAACTCAGACTTTGTAGTGAGTATTGCTGGCCAATAATCGCCATTAGGAAGCATTAGGATTATTAGTAAGTACTAAAAATCAACACGATATCACGAGTAATGTCACGTTCTATAGCAACTACAATTCGTTAAGTGATGACTTGCGAGGGTGTAAAAGGGAACAACCATGACGACATAGCAACACCTTAATCAAAAATCGCTAAACGCATTAGGAGTGGTCACTGATTAATGCGCATTGGTATAAGTCATTATCGCCTTTACGTCATGCGACTAAACGATTATGATTCAGCCTTATCAACTGTTACGTATACTGTTCTGTTAACGAGCTCATTTGAGACGAGTCAAATCGCATGAATATCGAGACGTTGTAGACTTTTTAGCATTATAAAGGATCACCTGGGCATACCCAGAAAATGTATGGATACAACAATGAAAACACAAACGATAACGGTACTTTATTACCCAGCTGAACTGGCCATTAAACCCATAGCAGAAGTGTTATACGACCTTGAGGTTGGCGTAAACGGCCGCGTGATTATTCCAATGGAATATAAAGTGGATAAAATTATCGTGGCGGTATTTAAAGGAGAAGTTGAGCTGTTAAATGCTTTAGGCGATAGGGTCGCATCAGAGTTTAATGACGTGGCTTAACTAGCTGATTCAATTGCATTAAGTTTACAGTTAAATCACTCTCTATTGTATTTCCCCGAATAGGTCTCAATTGTGCTCGCAGTAAAAATCGGTAAAACGTGCTTATAACATATTTACGCGGTAAATGTTGTTCAAAGGTGTTTGGTTTAGAGAGTCAGCATATTGTCGATAACGCCGCTCAAAGTAACCACAGTCATAGTCTTCTGCGGCCAAAGCAAGCGGCGTCAATAAGCAATACCACTTAATCATTACAGTCGAGCGAAACACATTATAAAGCCGTAACGCTGACACAAAATCAAACAGCTAAATTATTTACAGGCGCTTATTTACGGGCATGGTTCGCAAAACCATGAGCATCTCCACTAAAACGTTTTGTATAAATCAGATACGTATCATCTTTAGCAAATGACCTTTCACTTGTTCCATTGAGATAGCGCCTAAAAATATCCCTGTTTTGCCCGTAACCACCATCAATGACTTTGGGTACAAACAAAAATGTTTTAATAACGACTCAACAGAAAAATCGGTAAAACAAGTATGTTCAACCGGCGTAAGGATTTGATGTGCTCTTTTGGTTAACGTTAATCGATCATGCTTTGTTTCAGCATTAGTATTCACATAAGGACTAATTGCCGCATTAATGTCGTGACGAGAAATATAACCAACACTTTTACTGTTATTGAGCACCATCACAACATCACTGTTGTCATGCATATCAATAAACAACTCAATTCTATCGTCTGGCTGAACATGTGGCGGTGTCGGCATCAAAAAATCAATAATCGTGGGTATTTTTTTCATCTCACTGACAAGAAGTTTAAGCTGCAACCTTTCTATAATAATATTCATATTACTAAGGGTATTAGCATGTTCAACTAACGACAGTGGTTTACTAAAAATATAACCCTGTACATAATTAACGCCCATTTCCACTAAAGCCTTAAAAACATCTAAGCTTTCCACCCCTTCAATGACAATTTCACCTCCCATTGAATGAATATACTGGGTAAACATTTTCACCATTAAGCGCTTTTGCTTATCTTTTACGATCCCATCTGTTATGAGCTTATTGATTTTAATTAACGTTAGAGGGAGCACTGATAAATCAGTAAAAGAGGTATAACCAGAGCCAAAGTCATCAATAGCCAACACGATATCGTTATCTGTAAGACGTTTAATATCGTCAAGAATGCTTTGGTTATCGGTAAACACAGCAGACTCAGTTAATTCAATGGTAATTCTGCCTGGGTCAATACCTGTCGAACGAATGAGTTCTAGCGTGTCATCAAGCGTAAAACGGTTTTTAGCACTATGAATCATTGACCGGTTAATCGACAACCCCAAATTATCATTCCCTAACACAGCAGCCAAAGCCGGGAGCTCATTTATCGCGGTGAGTAACACTTGTTTATCAATGATATTAATCCAATCATTTTCCTCTGCTAGCGCGATGAGCTCTTGCACATTATGATTAATTGACGTGTTTAGATTAAAACGAGCCAGCGCTTCAACCCTATCAATTTTTAAGGTTTTTACATTAACGATGGGTTGATAGGCTACATAAATCAGCTTATTGTCTAAACAGTTGCGCAAAGCCGATTCTAACTTTAACTTGCGATTATTAAGAATATTAATTTTTTGATTAAAATACTTAACGTTATGTTGATTAACCGAGCTAAAACCGACAGAAGATGTCTTTAATGCCTCTAGTGCATTCGATAATAACTGTTCATTCTCTTTGGCATCAACACCATCAATCGAAACACCAATATGACATTGAATTTTGTTGTCTAATTGTAATTGGTCCTCTTCCAGTAATATGCCGAATATTTCAGTTAAATCACTGTGAATAGTCTTAACTAATTTTGAAGAAATAAAAGTCCCACAAATTTGATCATCGTTTAACAAGCCTAATTTAACGATACTCTTAAAGTTTTTCAGCTTAGGAATAGATTGGTCAATTAACCATCGAGGTGAGATCGAGTTTTTTGATGAGTGAAAATAAGTATCCAAAACAAAAACGACTAAACTCTCTTGATTGCTCCGTAACGCTCGCATGTTGGTTAATGAATTGAAAAAATCAACTTTATGAGTCCAATCCCAGTTAGGCTTTTGTTGCGAAAACTCAGCAATTTCCGAGAAAGTAAAGTCCAATTTTTTTAATTGAAAAATATTGAGTGGGTTACAGTTGTTAGAGTCAGAGTAATGTAAAATGTTAGCTTTAAAGACTACGTGAGAGCCATCTTTATGGTAAAAAAATAACTCACCATCCCAGGTGCCATTGGTTTCACAATTGAACAAATACTCTTTGAATACATTGTTTTTATCATGGATAAAAGCGCTAATATCTTGGCCGATAACCTCATATTCTTCATAACCAAGATACTCAACAAGCATTTTGTTAATCAGTAATATTTGATTTTTATCATCGCATACAAACAGTAACCGAGAAGACTGATAAAAAAGCTTATTTAAAATAGAAGCTTCTTCTTTTTTAGAGGGCAATAAACGTTTAAAAAATAGACTACCAGTAACAAGTTTTAAATTACTCGAATAAATGGCAACTTCGACTAGGTACTTAACACCGCCAATGGTAAAGACCAAATGACTCGTCACAATATCTTTAGAAAAGATACTCGCTTCAATAATTTTTTTGAAATAAATCGCTTGATTTTTATCCAGCAAATCGACAAGTAACCGAAACTTTACTGCGCCAGGATTTTCAGGACCAAATATAATCTTTAATAGTTGTTCACTGTAAAATAGCTTTTCATCAATATTCCATTTCCAGAGAAAAGATTGATCAAGCAGATCTTTTTCGGCGCTCTCGAGCGTCATCATGATTCCATTCATTTCTAACTGCTTCCCTATGACTTGTCAGACATTAGCCTTTGCTCAAATCATCACTCTACTCAAATCTATCAAAAAAGTGAGTAGTCACTATTGGCCAAAATTTTTACCTTAGGCCGATAAGTGAATGCGATAAGTAGACTTGCTAATGTTGCATGCTGGCTACAACACTTAAATTCGTTATCGCAATAACGTAGTAAAGCTATTTATACATGCTACAACTTGTATACGCAACTCCACCTCAACCGATATCATGCTTATTTTGTATCGATTGTTCAAATTTTACGATTGTGTCAACAATTTCGAAACATAAGAGCGTTTGAAAGGCCAAATTGAGTAGGCAATTATCATCCATAATCTCAAGGTTGCTGTACTCTATTTAACATGACGATTGTTAGCATCTGAACATGTAAGTGACATTTTAGGGGGCGGTTGGATCAAGCGAAATGATGGAATGAGCCATTATTGAATTAGCCGTTAGCGAATGAAGATTGAACACGCAAAAGCGCGGAAACATGCATCTAACAAGTTGATTAGGTATAAACGTGACGCTAAAAGCGTCACGTAATGATAATCTATTACAGCGCGAAGCCAACCCAATCTAATCCAGAAAATCTTCAAACATGCCAAAACCCATCATGTCGTTCAATTCCTGCTGATGCACTCGTTGACTTAACAGTTCACGCATGGCTTGCACCGTCGTGACGTTATTGATCTTAGCGTATAATGCTTCGGATTCAACGATCAGCAGATCGCCATACTGTTGCAACGTTTTTGCGCGCGACGCCTTTCCGCCACCACCAAAACGACGCCAAATTTCTGATTTAATGTCGTTGCCATCCTGCATAAACTGATGATCTTGGTTGAGTAATGCTATTTTTAAATATAACGCGGCTTCAACTCGCTTTATCATGTCCTCGTCAGCGATGAGTTTATATTCGGGCAAATGTTCCTGCGCCATCATGAGTAACGCGAGTGCATCTTTATCTTTTTTAGCCTGGGAAAGAAGCTGCATTAAGTCTTTCTTTAAGGCTTTTTGCTCAAGATCTTGCTCCTTATCAGGATGAAGTTGATTAGCGAGTTGTCGATACAGTTTCGTCATCGCTTTATCTTCAAATAACGCAGTGCTCATCGGTAATTCAGAGTCATCATTTTCGAATGAAAAGTCATCACCCATGTCCCAGGCTGCTTCATCCCACTCAACATCATCTTCATGCTCATCTTGAGCTTCTGCATTATTGCTTTGGCTGAGCATGTCATGAATATACGCTTGAAAACGTTCAGGATGATGTATCATGTCAATAAGCTCTTCGTTGCTTAAAGGCAACCACTCACCGAACATGCCAAACAGATCTTCCCGTAGCGCCTCAAGCTCTTCATCACTCACAGATTGCTTTGGCATCGTCGATTGAAAATCAATCAATAACGAAGTAAAAAACTCTCGCAAATCAGTTGTGCTAATGGGATTAAATGGGTTGGCCTCAAGTATAGTGAGCTCCTCTTCAATCCAACCATAAAGCTCAACCCTTTGGTTACCCTTAATCGTTTTGCGTGGCACAAACGTGAGTAAATGTTGGATCCACTTTCCGGTCGCAGCACACACAACATGTTCTTTTGACTCGATTAGCGGTTTAAACTCTTCATAAAAATCATCTAACTTAGCGCGATAGCGTTGATTACGTGCTTGTTTTTTCTCAACGTCTTGCCACAATTTTTCGAGTTTTTGCGACTGTTTTTTAGATTTGTTGAGTTCAGAATTGTCGATAATGGTCATTAATGTCATGCAGAGTACCGTAGTTAAACTTATTTTATTTCATTAAGTGTATTATCAAGAATGATATCGTTTCATCAACCTTGACGCTAGGTTCTTGGTGACTAAATGTATAGAAAGCAGTGCTTGTTACCTACCCCATGATCATTGCCGAAGTGTGCTGTTTTCTTTCGATGGTCCCTAAACAGTGGAAGACTACTTCATTATCCGGTTTTGGACTGGAATGCGAAGTTGTGAGGTACATGGATGAGAATGGGAACATATTGATTTTGAGCACCGATTGATCCGTATTTAGCAAAACTGGGTCAACGAGGTGGTATGTGATGTGAAAACGCCGAAATCGGGTCGAGATCTGAAAATGTGTAACACTGTATATGATGCATTTAAACGGTTCAAAGCAGCCAATCGCTCAGGCAACAATTTTGTGTTTACAGAGCCTTCTAGTACACCACTGCATACCCATTATGTCAGTCGAACATTATGGTACCCGACATTGAAAAGTGAGGGATTAAAAAAGCGACGCCCCTATGGAACTGGTCATACGGCTGCGGTATTACATATCGCTGCCCTTGAAAATCCACTCTACATATCACAGCTACTGGGTCACAGTGATACACGGTTACTGTTTGACGTCTATGCCCCTTATGTCGTTAATGCGTCTCGCAATGATGGCAACGCTTTTGACCAACTCATGAGCTCAGAAGCTGTAGCGTCGTAAATGGGTGATCAACTGTTTTTTAAATTGCCCACTCACACTGAGTGAGCAATTGTGCCAGTTGGTACATGTGAATGTACAACCTTTCAGACAATCAATACTTAACAGTATTTTTGCTAACAACATTTGACCAGCCTATAACTTTATTTTCTAGAGAAAATCACTCAAACGCTTTAACAGTGCTTTACGACTATTATTGATCGCAATAAATCGCTTAAACCGCTGTTCAAAAGCGGTGATATCCCCTTTAAAATGGTAGGCTTCGCTCAACTGATGCAGATAGCGTGATGCCGCATCGTAACCACTGGCGCAAGTTCGATCCGCTTGCTCTTGTGCTTGCTGCCAGCAGCGCTCACGCTGATTGTAGAGATCCGTCAACATCTTCTCTTTTTCCGCTTTTGCAATCGCCATTTTTTTTGCGAGCGCTGCGGCTTGCTCCTGCTGTAATTGGCTTTGAGCTTGTTTAAAGTAAAGAGAAATCACGTCGGGGGTTAACCAATACTGATAGGTTTCGTCTTTGTTGGCAGATTCTTTTCGCGTCATCGCTAAGGCTTGATGACGGGTTAGCTGGCCTTGTTCAAAAAGCGTGCTTAATAGCGTGTTTTTCTCCGCTTCCGTGAGATTGTTTAGCCACGCATCAAACTGAAGCGAGGCTTGTTTGGCTTGGTGACTTGGTTGTGCGTTCAGTACCATGGCGAGTGCTTTAACCCAAGCCAGAGGAATATCATACAACGCAGCAAAAGCCTGTAATTCCTCACTAAGATGCTCAAAATCGAATTGAATTAAAGGTATCGCGTCCAGCTCGTCATTACAATCTAACGCTTTGAGCCACATAAAGTACACAAGGCGCCAATTACCTTGGATTAACTCGCTGCGTAAACCAGCTAAAAGTTGAAAAAAGTCGTCAGCATTTTCATCGTCAAAATATTCATAATACTCCTCGAGGGAAAAAATCAGCAATTGCCATTCTTCACTTTCGTGTACATGAAACCCATCACTTGAAAAACCAAGTAACGCATCAGGTAGAGTTCCCGCTGGTAGCTTGATGTAAGCATCGATTGTGCCCCAATCGGCATAGTAAAAACCAATGTCGAAGTATTTTAACATCAACTCAGCGGGTTCTGCCTTTAAGTCACTGTAGGTGTAATACACCTGAAAGGACGTAGCGCTGATCTCAGCGCGGCTTGAAACGGTTCTGAGTGATTGGCGTGCCTTAGCATCCAAGTGCCCGTCCAATCGCTCGAATTTATAATATTGATATTCGCTCACGATGACCTTGCTATGCGTTAATGGTGAATTGAAAGGTGTGTTTTAACAAAGGCTGTACCTGAACCACTCTGGCGACGGGTTCAGCGTTTAAATAACGTCTTGGGTCAATGGTCACAAATCCCCAAAACTGTAAAAATCGCTTAATAAAACGTGATTCAATGAGTATGCTTAAACTTCTTTCTGGCGAGAAGTCATCATCCACTGGGAAAGACTGTAGTAAATCGGGGAAAGCCGTCATAACCTCTTCAACCAGCAGATCCACACTGTTGTGGCTTTGAATACGCCACAGCATAAACAACCAAAAGGGTCGCAAGTCGATATCGTATTCAAAACCGTCCAAATACCCCCAGTTATATTTGCTGATTGCAGCTTCTAACATAGGTTTGAAAAATGCTTGTATACCTTCGGCCTGATACTGTTTTTGCGCTGATTTTTTCACATGGTAGCGGCCGCTGCGTTGATAAATAATACCGCTAACTTCGGCAAGCACTCGGGTGTAGTGCAACGCATTGAATTTATCTTCGATACTGCCCGCAAATTCGCTGATGCTAATATTTGTTGGGAACTGAGAAACGGCAAACTCAGGTAATAACTCACAGGCCTGTTTGACCAAGTTAGCCGGTAAGTTGCCTTTACTGGTGGCTTTGAATGATCCATCTTGTGCCATAGCCTCATCAAGAATGAGGGTTAAATAACGTATCACAGGGCTGGCTGAAAGGATGTATGGAGTGCTGATTGTCACCCACTGTAATTCATCGAAAGGCGCATAAAGCCAATTAGCCATTTGCGTTGGCGTCACACCACAAAAATCGGGATGAGGTTGATTATTGCGATCCTGGACGTTGTGCTGTAAAGCCGCGTTGAGTTCATCAAGGCTCAAATTTGGTTTCATTGCCAGCATGGCGTCGACACCATCGAAGACCTGGGCATGTTGCTTGGAAACGCTGCTCATACAACAACGTTTAAATTTTTTACCGCTGCCACAATGGCAAAGATCGTTACGACCAAGCTTCATTGTTGTGTCCCTTCTTATTATGGTAGAAAAAGCGCTGCGTTTTCCTGTTTGCGCTGATCCAGTCTCATTTTTCATCATAAAAGCCAAGTGACGCCAGTAGAGATCGGCACAATCCCCACCTTAAGGCCAAAGGGCTTAAACAATCGATTCAGAATATCTGTCTTATAGCTACCACGATCATTCTCAACGTCAGAAAGAGTCTTACGAGACACTTTAACCAAGTTTGCATATTGGTCTTGTGTGAGCCCTAACACCTCGACTCGCAGCGTTTTAAGCGCTTGTCCTTGGGTTAGCTCACCGTGTAAAAGCCTTTGTGTAATGGCATGAATCGCACGCTTTCGCTCGACCGTGCTAACGCCGCCGGATTGCTTAGAGGCTCGTTTAGCACCTTGCTTTGTTTGAGCCTCTAGAATGTTTTGAGATTGATGACGCTGCGGCACTTCAGTAGCAACCTCACTCCGTTGCTGTCGATTCGCTCTAAGACGGGCAATGGTTTCTTTAGCCGTTTCCGTAGTAGATGATTTATCACTCATACCAACCCCCAACGAGTTAGCTTGTCTTCAATATAAGTAAAGCCAATTGCAGGCATGTCGATGATCCGCTCAGGCACACCACGCGCAATTAACCGTTGCTTCAAGTCGAGACATTGCTGGGCCGTGAGCTTTAACGCTGCCATCAGCTCCTGAGCAGGCACCAGATCAGCGAGAGTGTCAGCAATGCCTTGAAAGTCATACTCTCCCCCGACTTCGAGCAGCGCTTCCCATTTTGTGGTTCTGGCCACCCCTTCAGGGTCAGCTTTCATCGGTGCAAAGTCATAGATAGGCGCCAGTTTTATCCAACCATCGTCTTTAAGAAACGCTGTATTACGGCCATGATTATCACTATTACCAAATATGATATTGAGTAAGTCTCGCCGCACCCACTCAAGCACAAACGCGCGTACGTCAAACTGATAGCCTTGCTCTAAGACCATATGGCTGTGAGTAATTTTATCGATCAGCGTTCTTAAGGTTTGTTCGTGATCTAGGGTAACGCCCGCACCTTTGCCAAGTATCGAATAAACCGACTCCATTGCGTAACGTTGTTGGCCTAACTCATTGTAATAGACATCAAAACGCGGCAGCCACAGTGAGGGATAGGAATGCCCTTCTTCGAGCCGCATGTTTGCAGTCGAGATTGTCTCAAAGCCCATGTCTGTCAGCTCGTGATAATAGTGGTATTCAGCACGCAGAATATCGCAATCAACTGGTGACAGAGAGCCTCTCGGATATTTGACCAAATAATGAAGGTCTCGGTTTTGTGACTCATCCTGATAACTATCAATCCAGATCTTTTGTTCATCGTCGCAACGTAATAACAGCTTGGGCGCTTCGCCACCAGCTCCCGTTGCACCACCCGCTGCCGCACCTCGATATTGCGCATAATCTAAGAAGTCAGATGCTCTATTTTTGACGTCGCCAACGGTGAACGTCAGCTTATCAGCAATAGCGGAGCGCTCCGGCAACGACTCCTTGACTCGCAAATGACCTACTGGCGCAATCGTGCCATATTTCAGCAATACAAAATTTTGCTCATCTACACTCAGATCAGCGATATCAAGGTACTTAAGCCAATAGCGTCGGCTTGCACCGCTAGGCATAATGTCGTCAAGAAAGTACAGCCATATTGGTTCATCAAAAAATAAGCTAACGGGGTGGTTTATAGAGACAGCGTGAATGTCGTCTTTATCTAGCTCAGCCAAAGCATAATCTTGCTCGTAATCTAACGAGGTAAGTCGATAATTACCTTGTTCGCTTTCAGGAAAAGAGAGCTGTGCAATACCTCTCCATTGGCCATTGGTGAAAGCCTGAATGGTCAAATGTTCCATAAGAGCTCCTAAACACCTAACGAGTAACCTACTACTCATTAAATCATAAAAAAGCCATTAATGAGTACATATTTACTCAGATAATACTATTAGTATAGAAAACATACAAAGATTTTATGGGTAACAAACGGCATTCACTAAGCAATTAGGCTAAAAGCGCATGGGGAATAGCGCTCACCGAACCCCGCTATCACCTCACGGCGCATTATCATCGCGTAAGTTCATCTGATACCAGCCAGCGGCTACCAACGCCCAGACGTTATGAAAGTCATAAACTAAGTCGTGGCGACTTGAGTCCTCATCACAATCGTCCTCTTTCTGTCTTGGTTATCTAATGAGGTGGGTTAATTTTACTTCGGCGATAACGCCGATAAGTGGGTCAGTTTTACATCGGCGTTGACAGCATAAAGCCAATTAGCCATTTGCGTTGGCGTCACACCACAAAAATCGGGATGAGGTTGATTATTACGCTCCTGCGCTTTGTGCTGTGTTGTAGAAAAAGCGCAGCATTTTCCTGCTTGCGCTGTTCCAGTGTCCTAGGCATTACTGATGAAGCGAATAATGGCAAACCACCACTTATGGCGGCCTTGATTCTACTTTTAACTGCGGTTAAAAGTGGGTGGGTTACCATAATTAATACTATAAATTCAGAAATTAGCGACTGAAAACCAAGTGTACTCTGTGTGTAATATTAATACCTCAGGTATTAAAATGTCTAAGATCAACAGGCTGACTTATGACAATGCCTAAATTATATCCATCGATTGAAATTGAACGTTTCGAACTTTAAACGAAAAATGCCACTACCTTTAAAGATAGTGGCACCGGTAAGTCTACAACGAGTAAAAATTAAACGTCTTAAACACCTGCGGTAGAAACAGCTTTGGCAATCGATTCAGCTTGCGCTTGCGACATTTCTGGGTCGGTTGATTCAACCATCACACGGATGAGCGGTTCTGTGCCAGACTTACGCAGTAACACTCGGCCGTTATTACCTAAAACAGCTTCCGCTTCTATCACGGCTTGTTTTACCGCTTCTGACGCAATAATGTCATCGGCATTGTTAGCGGTTAAACGAACGTTAAGTAATACTTGTGGCAACTTGTTCATACCAGAGGCGAACTCTGCCAATGATTGAGTCGACTGCAATAAAGCCTGCAGCACTAAGAGCGATGCGACAACACCATCACCGGTAGAAGCGTGGTCTAAATGTAAAATATGACCTGAGCCTTCACCACCTAATTTCCAACCGGTTTCTTTTAATTGCTCAACCACATAGCGGTCACCCACTTTGGCGCGTCTAAAGGGAATATCCATTTCTTTAAGAGCTATCTCAAGCCCAAGATTTGACATTAGCGTGCCAACAACACCACCGCTCATGGTACCTTGCTGTTTAGCGGATTTAGCCAAAATATATAAAATTTGATCGCCGTCCACTACATGACCATTATGATCGACAAACATAAGTCGATCAGCATCACCGTCAAGTGCGATACCCAAATCGGCTTCATGGATCATCACCGCGGTTTGTAAGCTGTCCAAGTGTGTCGCGCCGCAGTGATCGTTAATGTTTACGCCATTGGGTTTATCATTAATGCTAATGACTTCTGCGCCTAATTCGCGGTACACATTTGGCGCAATGTGATAAGCCGCACCATTGGCGCTATCAACCACAATCTTCATCCCTGCTAAGGTTAAGTCTTTAGCAAATACGCCTTTGCAGAACTCAATGTAGCGACCGGCTGCATCGTTAATACGGCGTACTTTACCCAATAATTCAGAAGACACACACTGCATCGCATTATGGTTTAACGCCTGGTCGAGTAACGCTTCGATTTCAAGCTCTTGCTCATCATTGAGCTTAGTGCCGGAGTTGGAGAAAAACTTAATGCCGTTATCATAAAAAGGATTATGTGATGCACTGATCACCACCCCCGCATCCGCTCTAAAAGTAGAAGCTAAATACGCCACTGCAGGCGTTGGCATCGGGCCAATTAATGCCACATTCACACCAGCGGCAGACAAACCGGCCTCGATGGCTGATTCAAGCATATAACCGCTACTGCGGGTATCTTTTCCAATCAATACTTCCTGAGTACCGGTAGAGGCTAAAACCTTACCCGCAGCCCAACCTAACTTCATTGCAAAATCAGGTGTAATCGGGAAAGTCCCCACCTTACCGCGCACACCATCGGTGCCAAAATACTTACGACTCATAAAAACTCCAAAAATAAAAAGTGCGCATGCGCAGGTTCTAGGAACTCGCAGGCTCGCCAGAGAGCGGACGACGTCCTTCTAGGTCCTAAGATCTAGATTCTAGGAACTCGCAGGCTCGCCAGAGAGCGGACTGCGTCCTTCTAGGTTCTAAGATCTAGATTCTAGGAACTCGCAGGCTCGCCAGAGAGCGGACTGCGTCCTTCTAGGTCCTAGCAGCGCAGCGTTCTCGAAGACCGAAGGTCGTCCTAGCAGACAGAAGGTCGCCCTAGAACCTAGCCGTGACGAAGTCACGCCCTAGTACCTAGCAGCGAAGCGCCCTTCTGTTAAACAATTAAGTGCTAACACCTAGATTCCGGCTTTAAAAACATCACCGGAATGACGTAATCGAGCAGTGTAGCGTCCTAGCAGACCGAAGGGCGACCTAGCAGCGAAGCGTCCTCGAAGACCGAAGGTCACCCTAGCAGACCGAAGGTCGCCCTAGAACCTAGCAGTGACGAAGTCACGCCCTAGCAGCGAAGCGCCCTAGGCTTTTCGCTCACGCTCAAAGCAAAAAACCAACTGACAAGAGTTGGTTTTTAAATTTGCTGCAAAAAATCAATGTTAAAGAATCTTCGCTAATCGTGCTTTAAATGCTTCACCCAATTTAGGGTCGCGTATACCATATTCAACAAAAGCAGCCATGTAACCAAGTTTGTCACCACAATCGTGTGACTTGCCGGTCATGTTAAACGCTTCAACAGTGTCTTGCTCAATGAGCATATCAATGGCATCTGTTAGCTGAATCTCATCACCGGCTCCTGCAGGTGTTTTAGCCAATAACTTCCAGATTTTTTCTGATAAGACATAACGGCCCACGACCGCTAAATTCGAAGGGGCTTCGCCCAATTCAGGTTTTTCCACCATGGCGTTAATTTGAGCAGATTCACCAGGCGCAATTTCAGCTCCATTACAGTCAGCAATACCGTACTTATTCACTTCATCGTCAGGTACTGGTGCAACCATAATTTGGCTAGCCAAGGTAGCTTTATAGCGAGTTATCATAGCGGCAAGGTTTTCAGTTTTTTGATCCGCTGTGTACGCATCTAAAATCACGTCTGGTAACACAACCGCAAAAGGATTGTTGCCAATACAAGGATAAGCACATAATACTGCGTGACCTAAACCTTTCGCTTCAGCCTGACGCACATGCATAATAGTCACATCTTTAGGACAAATAGCTTGAACCTCTTCAAGTAATTGGCGTTTTACACGCTTCTCAAGGGTAGATTCAAGCTCGTATGACTTATCAAAGTGGTTTTCAATTGCGTTTTTACTGGCATGTGTCACCAACACAATCTCTTTGACACCGGCAGCAACGCATTCATTAACAATGTATTGAATAAGAGGCTTGTCCACTAATGGCAACATTTCTTTAGGAATGGCCTTAGTCGCTGGCAACATACGGGTACCAAGTCCCGCAACAGGAATAACTACTTTCATTTAAAATCCTTGTAAAAATGAGCCTAATCTTATATTCGCTCTATCTAAAATGAGTTCGCAAAAATCTAATAAACAAATGTAAATAGCTAAGGTAAATAACTAACGTAAAAGGCAAATGTAAAGTGCTAAGTGCTAAGTGCTAAGTTAAATAACAAACATAACGAGAGTTAAGAGACTAAATTAATCACTTTTTTAGCTGCATCAGTGTTTTTAGCTTTTTGCTGATAGACTAAATCACAAATTCCATCAGTCGGTGCAAAACCGGTAGGCGTTTTAAGCAAAATATCACGAATCGCTTCATGGTTAAATGCATGGCAAGCTTGATCTAAGCGGTCTAAAATTAATGAGTATTCAGACCAGGATAAAAACAATTCATTTGCAGTCATGATGCGTTCATGGTCAGTACCGGTTACATCATCGCCAATAAGCAATTCTTCATAAAGTTTTTCACCTGGGCGCAATCCGCTAAATTCAATAGCAATATCACCCTCTGGATGTTTTTCACTACGGACTTCAAATCCACTTAAACGGATCATTTTTTTAGCTAAATCGACAATTTTTACCGACTTACCCATATCGAGTACAAATACATCACCGCCTTTACCCATTGCACCGGCTTGAATAACAAGTTGTGAAGCCTCGGGAATAGTCATGAAGAAACGGGTGATTTCTGGGTGAGTGACAGTAACAGGGCCGCCATTAGCGATTTGAGTTCTAAATAACGGCACAACAGAGCCAGATGAACCAAGCACATTTCCAAAACGCACCATACAAAAGCGGGTGTTATTTTGTTCGCGAGATAATGCCTGTAATACTAATTCAGCCATACGTTTGGTGGTGCCCATGACGTTGGTTGGGCGCACCGCTTTATCGGTGGACACCAACACAAAGGTTTCCACTTTTGCCGCTATGGCTGCACGTGCAGTATAAAGGGTACCAAAAACATTGTTACGCACACCTTCTACGACATTATGCTCAACCAAAGGCACATGTTTGTATGCTGCAGCATGGTAAACCGTTTGTACTCCAAAAGACTCCATAACGGCTTGTACTCGATTTTCACGCTGTACAGAGCCCATCATAGGCAAAATTCTAACGTTTAAACCGAGTTCTTTTGCAATGGCATTTAACTCACGGTCAATAGCATACAAAGCAAATTCAGAGAGTTCAAACAGAACCAATTTCTTAGGTGACTGCTTTAAAATCTGCCTGCACAACTCAGATCCAATCGATCCACCGGCGCCGGTGACCATGACCACTTTATCTTTAATATTTGAAGACAATAAATCTTCACGAGGGTTTACTGCGTCACGACCCAGTAAGTCATCAATTTCGACTTCCTTAATGTCACTATAAAGCTTAGTACCATTAACAAGGTCAGACATGGCCGGGATAGTAAGAACTTGAACTGCTAAAGGCTCTAACCTTGCTAAAATTTCTTGCCTTTTTGCTCGAGTAGCACTAGGCATAGCCAATAAGACTTTATTGACCGATTTTTGTTTAATTAATTTTTTTATTATCGAAGGAGAATGCACATGCACACCTTGAATAACATTACCTTGCAATGATATGTCATCATCGACAAAAGCAAACGGATGATATTCATGACTTTGCACAAGTGATGTTAATAACTGCCTACCGCTTACACCAGCACCATAAATAATGACAGGCTCACCAATACGCTTCATTCCAGAGCCGACCATTGAACGAACAATCGCCCTAGAACCGCCAATAAGCACGAGTGAAAACGCAGCATAGATAATCGGTACAGTTCGTGGCAGTTGAGCGTCAAGATAAAAAGCGAAAAGAACTAATAAGACAGTAGATAGAAATACCCCTACAGCAATTGCAGTTAAGGCCTGCGATCCCATATAACGTAATACCGCGCGATATAGGCCTAACTTGGCAAACGCAACTAAGCTTACTGGCACCACAATAAGCAAAAGCAACCAATAGTGAGTATTCGCTAACACGACAAAGTCATCGATACGAACAAGTAATGCAGCCCAAAATGCTAAACAGAGAAATACAGCATCAACTGATAGACTCACGAGACGCTTATGAGCTCGTTTCATACCAAACAAGATTTGGAAAAATTCCATTTTTCGCTCCAAATAAAAATTCATACTGTATGACATGTTACAATACGATAGGTCTACAAAGAAATGAGGTGGGGTAGTCTAGCACAAGTTACTTTCACCGATATGCAATACATCGTAAAATTAATGATAGGACTGAGCTAGCAGCGGAGCGATGCTCACAAAGTACACTTAACAGCTTTTTAAAATAATAAAAAGCAACTGAGACGTTTTTTGGTGCATCGATTTTGAATTGAGACATCGAGATTTTTAACAACGAGAGAAGATCGATCGCTTAGCAACTGTTCACCAATTGATAAACCTATTTTACTGCATCACCACTACCGCTACCGGTCACCGTCATCAAGATATACTTGAAATAGTTTTTGATATTAATCGTATCAATCATCTGTTTGTCAGTTTTTGCTAATAAGGCTGGCGTAGACATATCAATATTTTGTACTTGAGCCAAACCTGTTACACCTGGCAGAACATCGTAAACACTTAATGCATCACGCTCTTTAATCAGTTCTTCTTGGTTAAATAAATTAGGACGGGGACCAACTAGACTCATTTCACCTTTAACCACATTAATTAGTTGTGGTAATTCATCAATTTTAGTCTTGCGCAGGAAACTACCTAATTTTGTTATCGATGCATTATTAGCTAAGTGACTAGCCACTGATTTTGTCTCAACAGACATAGTACGAAACTTAATAAGCTTAAAAGCTTTCTTATTTTTACCAACTCGAGTTTGGACAAAAATTGGAGAACCAGTATCAAACATACCGATTATAGTAACGATAAGTAATACAGGCCAAAGTAACAACAAACCAAAGAAAGCTGCTAAAAAATCGATAAGACGGATCATTTTTTATTCTCAGAAAGTGAAGCCATTGCCTGCTCCATTGTATAAGGAGGGATCCACCCTAAGACTTCTTGAGCATTAGATGAATCAACTTGTAAGTTACCTAATAGCTGTTCCGCCATTGCAGATTTGCCAACTAATTGAGCAACAAGCCGCATAAGACTAACAGGTACAGGTAGCTGAATTAACTTTTTATTTAGGCCTTTAGCTATCGCATTAGTGAACTCTTTAATAGAAACAGTTTCACCATCAGAAGCGAGAAATGTATGTCCTGCTGCTTTGGGCTCACTGGCACATGTTATTAGCAAATCCGCTAAATTCTGGACAGCAATAAAATCTCGCTTATTTTCTGTTAAGCCAAAAGGAAGAAATGGTAATTTATCAACAAGTTTAGTTAGTGAGCCAAAATTTCCTGGTGCATTAGCACCATAAACTAATGTCGGCCGGACAATTACAATTTCAAGATCTGTTTCCTTTGCAATTTTTTTTAAACCTAATTCAGCCTCATATTTTGAACTAGCATAAAATGATTGAGGAGAAGGTTTAGAATAGCTCTGAAAAGGTGAGTCAACAGTTAAAGCACCATTAACACCAATAGAGCTAATAAAAACAAAGCGCTTAACACCTGCAGTAACAGCTTGGTTAGCTAGGTTAATTGTAGAATCAACATTTACACTTTGATAATCACTCAAAGTATAATTATTAAGATGAGCTAGACCTGCTAGATGAATAACAGTATCGACACTTTCTAATTCGGATAACCAATCAGTATCTTTCGTTAAATTTTTAACTATAACATCATCATCTGAAATTTTCGTTTTGTCTCTAACTACACATCTTACACTAACTCCCTTATTGGACAAATAAGAAGACAACGTTCGACCTATAAAACCACTGGAACCCGTCAATAAAATCTTCATTTATATTTATACCATACAACATTGATAAGGTAAGTAAAACAACACCAGAGAGATTTAAGTAAGTTAAACCCTTCCTGATTTCTATAAATATTTAGATAAAACTTAATTAATTTAATTTTATTTGAAGAAACAGAGTTTGGGACCAACCTGTAACTAGCGAGCTTTTCTGGGTGAGCGACAATAAAAAAATCATCTCTAAGAATTTTCAACCACAATGCAAAATCTTCATGACCACAATTTGGAAATTGATAATTTAATAAAATAGTACGCCGAATCATTGCCGTAAGACAACCAACTGAGTTATTTTTTAAAAGTTGATTATAGTCTACTATGCCTGGTGGGTCATAAGACAATAGATAATTACCAGTTTCATCTATTATATTGTAAGCAGTGCATGTAAAGTTAAGATTTAATGACTTCATAAATTTTAACTGTTTTTCCATTTTTGTTGGATGCCATAAATCATCAGAGTCTAAGAATGCTATAAATTCACCTTTCGCATGATTAAGGCCTACATTTCTTGGTGAAGAAGGTGAGCCAGAGTTTTTAGGAGTTGAAAGTAAAGTAATTCTGTCATCATTTATTTCATGAACTTTTTTACTTGTATTATCAGTAGAACAATCATCAACAACTATCAACTCCCAATATTCATACGTTTGATTTATAAGGCTTAATATTGAATCGGATATTGTAGATTCCGAATTAAAACAAGGCATAATTACTGAAACTAAACTATCTTTCATTTAACACCAAACCTTTGGTTTTATTAAGGTGGACTATTACTGCAGCAAAAAAGAACAAAAATGAAATATTAGTACTAAACAAAGATACCCCCATGATAAAAATCACAGTGAATAAAACAAAAATAAAATTGCGTTCCAAACGAATTATATAGAACGACATACCATAAAAAAATATACTACCTAATAGTCCCATTTCAAATATCGATATAGCAATCAAGCTGTGAAAATATTTATTAAAAATAATTGTACTAGAGGCTAACCCCAAACCAAACAAAAAACCTTCTGTTGAATACTTAGAAAGGTTATCTACAGCTCTCTCAATAAAATAAAGCCTTGCGGTCATACTTTGATCAAAAAATGAAATCGTATCTGGATTTGCTAAAAAACTAATCCAAACAAATGAAAAAATTAAAAGCAGAGATAATATAGGTATACAGAAACGTAACTTTAGCACCCTTGTACCATCGAATCTTAAAAAAACAGCTATGTAGAAAAGTGCAACCCAAGCACTGCGCGAAAAAGTAAATAAGATCAGAATAATTATCAACCAAATTGAATACTTAACATTATATAAAAGAACATTTTTTAAAAATAAAAGAAATACTAAATAAGAAATCAAAATTAGTGCTACGAAATTTGAATCCAAATAAAGTAAACTTCTTTTAAAAATATAAAAAGAATGCTCAGATAGATCAAAGTTCATTATGCGTGACAACAGTTCCACTACAAAATATGCATTAAAAACATAAATTAAGTTTTTAATAAATATATTGATTTTTCTTTTGTTATTCACAAAAGACCTAAGGAAAAGTGAAGTTATTGGAAATGACATCATGCCTATAAAAAATAAAATTGATGAGACCAAGCTACTATCAATTTCAGTAGATATTCCGAAAAAAATTCTATTTTTAAAACTATAAAGCTGACAAGTAAAAAAGAGAAGAGAAAAAAATATTGTAATTAAATCATTCTTCTTTAATCTGTTAATTGTATAAAAGAACAAAATATAAAACAAAAAGAGTAAACCAAGTAAAACTAGATATTTAACATCAAAGGGCAGAAAATTAAAACTAAATACAAAAGATAAAAGTAAACATAGAAGTAACAATCTGACCATATTAATACCCACTACTTCTTAAAGAGTAGATTTCTAATGACTGAAGAAAACCTCATAAAAAAACTAACCAAGGCAACAACAAAAAACATCTTTGAATTAACAACGACAAACCATGCGATCTTACTTTTTAAATCTTGTTTTTCTAATTCATGACCAATTACGTCACCAACAACCTCATGATTTAAAGTTTCATTTATCTTATTATAATTAACTTTCATCTTTTCAAAGCTTTTAGTTCTACAAAGATTCAACAAAATGCCGAAACTTTCTTTAATCATACAACAGACTATAAAATCACCATATAGTTTAGCTCTTTTAGCATGAAATTTTAATAGTAACAATGATGACAATATATGAATTTCTATATCCGGTGTGGATGTTGTAATTGCTCCTTCCCTTACTCTATAACCATAAAGTGCTTCAGGTATGTGATAAAAAGTCTTTGACATCGCTAATAAAATAGGAATGGTAGAAATATCTTCAAACTTCTCCCCCTTGGGAAATTGAACTAATTCAAAGTAGCTTCGCCTAAAAATCTTATTGCATGCATAAAACGGTTTTTTAAATGAATTAAAGATTGTGTCGAAAGAACAATCAATTACACGACCGCTTTCGGAATCTGAACTAAACCTAAATACATTAAAAGAAATTAAGTCAACATTTAAGTCAATAGCTTTTAATACTTTGTTTATTGCACCTTCCGTCAATAAATCATCAGAATCAACAAACGCAACATATTCATAGTTGGCATAAGTTAAGCCTAAGTTTCTAGCATCGGAAAGTCCACCATTAACTTTATCAACTATAACCACATTCTGAAAATTAGAGTAAGATTCTAAAATAGATCTACTACCATCAGTTGAACCATCATTGACTAGAATTAACTCAGTACCTTCATCTAATTGACAACATATTGAATCTATACAATCTTTTAGATAGCTCTCAACATTATACACAGGAACTATTATACTTAACCCTTTCATTATACTCCTAAAAAGCACTAATAAACACAAAAAACCAACATTAAAGTACTAATTAAAATACAGTATATAAAAATTTAATTTAGACATCAGTACTGTTGTTACGTTATTTCTATATGGACTTCTTATTCAGTACAACATACAGACCTATTTTTCTAAAAGGGGTTCTAAGTTAAGAATTCCCTCTCAAGACTTACTCTTAATTACTTTATAAAGTAGCAACTACCTAATTGTCAGTTCCCTAAAAGCAAAGTTATTAGTTTCTAAATTTCTGAATTACAGAATTACAGAATTACAGAATTACAGATACTGTAAACAACCCTAGGGTACAGGGCAACCGCATGAGTGTGCATTTTTTGCTCACAATGAATATTTTTAGTATAGAATCACTTCCAATCATTTTTGAGGTGATAACATTCTGAACAAATGTAGTTGGATACATACACTTAATTTGTTCATAAAACGTTCGCGATCTCACCCTGCCCTAGGGTAAGAGCATGAAAATTCACTTGCCAAAAATAACCCTTTCAAGGTTATCGGTGTTGCGATTGGCTTTGATTTTTTTTGCTCTTACTCCTTTCTTAAAGATCGTTTCTGACCGAAGACGATTCATGGCAACATGCCTAACACCTGCCATGATTTCCGGCGCGCCATTACGTCGGATACGACAATCATCTTCTTTCATTCCAACATCAAGTTTCCAGTGCAATCCATGGTTAGTAGACCGCAGGAACTTCCCCCGCAGCCTCTCGCAGAACGGTACGTGAACCTCTCAATTCATACCGCTCCCATCAAGCAAACGCACCTAAAATTCCTTGCTTCCAATGAGCAAACAAACGGGGATTCTGCTCTGAAATCCTTTCCAAGAATTTCATGGCTTGTGTTTTGTGACGTCGTAATGGCTTAAACTTTCGCCTTACCCAACGAACCAGAGCTTTGTTTACGTGTCTGCACATGCCGTACAGTGCTGAGCGATAGTATCGACCATAGTAGTTGATCCACCCATTTATCATCGGGTTCAACCACTTAGCCATTTGTGCTATGCTAAGATCTGTTTTCATCCGCACTCGTAACTTTCTGATTTTTAATCTCATTGATTTTAATGCTGACTTGCTCACCGCCGGCGAAAAGCTTAAAAATAGGCTGTTTCGCTTCCAGTTTTTGTAAACTCTGCGCATAAAGGTATAGCCAAGAAAATCGAAACTGGTATGCTCCGAATCACCTTTTTACTCCCATTTTTACAATACACTATTTTGGTTTTTGTTGGATGGAGCTCAAGTCCACAACCCTCAGAACAAACTTTCAGCACTTCGAGCATCTGCTTAGCTTCGGCTTCAGTATTGCAATGAACCAGTCCATCATCAGCATAACGACACCATAATGTTTTGGGGAAATGCTTTTGTAGCCATTTATCGAAAACATAATGTAGAAATAGGTTAGCTAATACAGGGCTGATGACGCCACCTTGCAGTGTCCCCCATCGACCTAGCTTTAAGTTCACCATCTTTCATTTGCATAGGCGCTACAAGCCAGCGCTCTATATACAACTTTACCCAAGCAAGCTGGGTGTGCTTATATACCGCTTTAAGTAGCAAATCATGCCGAATGTTATCAAACAGTCCTTTAATATCAAACTCAAGTACCCAGTTATAGTGCCAACACCGCTTGCGAGTGATGCCTATGGCATCAAGTGCAGATTTATTAGGTCTATATCCGTACGAGTCTGGTAGAAATATCCGTTCAACCTCAGGCTCAAATTCTAGCCTTACAACCATTTTTGCAATCCGATCACTTACTGTGGGTATATCTAAAATCCGTTCACCTCCACTTTTCTTCGGTATACTTACCGCTTTAACTGGAGGTGGAAAATAGGTGCCTGAAGATAATCGATTCCAAATCTTGTAAAGATTACCTTTTAGATCTCTTTCAAAATCTTCAATAGATTGATTATCAACTCCTGCACTGCCTTTATTAGCTTTCACTAACTCGTAGGCGTGCTTCACTGCCCATTTTGAAATGATAAATTGTTTTGCTTCCATCTATAGCTTCCTCCTACCATCTGGTAGTTAAGCTAAACATACAAGCAGCTTGACGCAACCCCTTCACTCCATATTGATTACAAACACTTCAACACTACTACGAGTTGCTCCGTCGCAGTATCACACATCGGTACTCTCATACTCATAAATTCAGTTACTTGTACTTCTTCCTTAGCATTGTGATGACTGGTTCCCGCAGTTCCAACAAAGAGCCCGATACAACGTCATGCCCACTATACGCCGGACACCGCTTACACAGCATTCGGAGTGTACCTGTAAAATTATCTCGAGAGACAGAAACGCCCTCGGTTTTGATGTCAGTCTCTGGATTACGACGCGTCAACATGGGTTCGCTATAACTCATCTCTTTGTACCATACCTGCCGAACTTAAGTTCGCGCTATACTTCAACGCTTATGACCATCACTCTTAATAACAGCCACTTGAAGTGGTTTGAATCCAGCTTCCGACAGCAGACTTCGGTGGACCTACCACCATCTCTTCATGAGCTTATGCTCAAGATTAGTAACCTATCCTTATGCGACTAACCTTTGTGCCTGCGGCACACTTTCAATACTCCAATGCTCTCGGGCACTTGCTGCCAACTCTTCTGCCGTTAGCGTGGCTGAACTGATGTAGTATCTAAAATTTAACTCTTTGGATACTTTGCCTTTTTCTTTTCGATAAGAAATGATCACCCCAATTGTCGTTAACATTGGCAAATCTGCCACTGCGGGTATTTGACTCATGTCATTGGTAACAATACAGCACCGGTACTCTTCTCTATTTCGTAGGTAATCCGCTTCCTGAAATAGCGTTTCATCCTGACATTGGCGGCTGATTTCTGGTCCTAGTAATTTCTCTACCTGGGAAAACAACATAGGCTGATTGCCTTTAAGTGCCAGCAGATAATTCGCTTCTTTTTTAGGAATACCATTTTCAAAAGAGACAAATTTGCGTAACCAATCGAGACGGTCGTGTCCAAAATCCTCAATTTCTTCCCACCCTTGGCAGCCAGCAATCACTGCGCTGATGGTAAGAAATAGAATATCAAAGAGTTTATGGACAACTTTACCTTGTTGACGAGGGTCATCAATGTTCGAAAAGTACTTGAATAGCAGTAGTTGCGGCATGGGTTAACTCACTTCTTACTAAAAAGAAGTATAAGATCACAAACTTAAGTCAAGGTAAAGCTTCGTGATCTTGCCCTGATCTATATATTGATTCAGTTACCAGATCTGATCATCGATTTATAACAAAGTTCATTGTGGTACTGTTTTTTTGTGTAGAAGAGTCAAGAATAAACCGGCAAAGATTTAAACTAAAAATCGAGTAGATAACAACATTACTCTTCAAGTTTTCGCCTTAATATAGTACTTGATGTATGATTTGTATATGGAAAATAATTAATCTCGACATTTACCTTTTTAAACTGTTCTTCAATTTCATTCCATTTATCACTACCTTCCCAATCATTACCAACAAACATCACATCAAAGCCTAAATTCCGATGGGCCTCAAATTTATCATAATTGGTTTGTGGTACTACTTCATCAACAAATTTTATCGACTCTACTATTTCTATACGCTCTAAAAAAGGGATTATAGGCCTCTTGTTTTTTGCTGACTCGGATAATTCATCACTTGTAACACCAACAATTAAATAATCACACTCAAGTTTAGCTCTTCTTAAAATATTTAAATGCCCAACATGAAACATATCAAAGACACCAGTTGTGTAACCTATTTTTTTCAAAATTTATCTCCATAACTACTTAGTAAAATATTTGTAAATGTGTTTAAATGCGGTTTTAAAACCATGGATCTTTGTCAGAAAATAAAACTTATAGGCTTGTCCCCAGAATTTTCTAGACACGTAAAATTCGAGGTTATCTAACTCTGCACCAATTTTTATTTTTTCTAAAACATTGCCTTTAACCAAGGTAGAAGCATAAGTTTTAGCCGCTGTTGGCATTCTCTTTGATACTCTAGGCAATTCCATATATGAGTTGCCATAACTAGATTTAAGGTATAAATCTATTTTGTTTGGAACTAAGACTTCAATACCGCAAAAGAACCTTTTTACCAATGGGTAAACAACTTCATAGTTGACTTTTTTAATCGGAGAAAACTGACCATGCCCTTTTACGATGTAGCCACCAGAAATACTGAAATCTGAATTTTCTGACATGTATGCTCTATATCCAGACAAGATCGATTCTTTAATTTTCATTGCTGATCTTAAAGTTGAATATTTAACTTTCCGAGATGAAAACCCATGCCCCTTGACTACGGTTGAACATAAATCCACTATCCTTTCATCTTCGATTAGATATTGTTTTTCTATATTTTTAACCGGAAGCAAATCAATTTTCACTGGTTTAATGAAACCAGACTTAGATTCATACACATTATCAGTTGTAGCAAAGTAATCACACCAACTTTCAACATCGTGGCTTGCATAATATAAAATGTATGGATTATCATCCTTAGTAAATTCAATTAATATTTTTTTTAATTTGACAAAATCATTAAAAGGAATGCATATGTCAATATCATCATCCCAAGGTATTAGGCCTTCATGCCTAACCAATCCTAATAAAGAACCACCATCAAGCCAGTAACTAATATTATTTTTTTTGCAAATATCAGAAAACACCTTCAATAGATTCAACATCTGTTCTTTATGAAGCTCCAATCCCTCTCGCGTATAATATTGAACTCCATTTAACTCTATTAAATTCATGCAAACCTCACAATTCAAATACACTTCATCTTACTTTTAACAACAAAATATGAACAAACAGCTCTTAAAACAAATAAAATTAAAGACGATGATAGCATCCCATTAATGACACTACCTGCGTTTAACAAGCCCATATAATTAAAAGTGACACAATAAATAATAAAAAACAGCGTTGACGATATCACGCTAAATAAAAAATACCTAGGATAGTTAAATGCAACAAGAATATTATTACCTAGAACCCAACTTGCAGCGCTTATAGGCACTAGCCAAGATAATTTTTTTAAGTATAAAGATGACTCTAACATTTCAGTTCCGCCAAAAATAGTCACTATATAATCACCAAAAGCATACATCGTAGTTACGAATAAAAATCCGTATGACACAAATACAAACAGACTAATATATATAAGTTTTAAATCATTTGACATTATCACTCTTGGGTATATTACTTGATTAATAATATCAATAGGAACTCTTGCAAGATCAATTAGTTTTTGAGCTAAATCAAATTTTGATAACGTAACGCTAGTAACATTTGCACCAAGAAATAATAATCCTAACCTAGAGTTCAAAATACTTGTCAACCTTGACAAAAAACAAATAAAGCCATCAGACAACAAATAAATTACAAACTTTAAATCTAACTTTTCATGCCTAACACCAGTAAAACTTAAAACATAAAAAGACGCAAATAACGCAATAAGAGATGTAACACTCATTAGAATAGGTAACATATATATACTTGATTTACTATCTATCAAAATGAAAACCAAAAACATAAGTAAAAATTTTGATAGCACTTGAATCTTGAGTGATAAAGATTGCTTTTCAATTCCAGTAAAATAATAGAACGGGAAATATGAATCAATCAAAACATTAAAGAAGCAAAAAGTATATAACATCAATGGAATATTTAAACCCCAAGTAATGACTGGCACAAAGAAAAATATACTAACTAAAACAGTAATGAACAGTTTTGCATATAAGACATTAAAAAAAATTTTCGATATATGCTTAGTATCACCAATATTTTCAGCAATATTTTTTGTTGCAGAAAGGTCAAATCCATAATTAATTATTACCTGTGCAAAAATTAAAATCGCAACGCAGTATATATATTGACCATAAGCTTCAAGTCCATAAACTCGTATTAAATAAGGATAAATAACAAATGGTACAACTATGAGCAAAACCTTTATCATTCCAAGAGATAAAAATGACTTCGCTATATGTCTATACACTTAAACCTCTCACTATTAGTAAAATATTTCAGCATTGTATTTGAGCTTTGCTTTATGAAATTTTCATTTATCTATCTCAGCCTTATAAATCACCCTGAGACACTTGCCATCCATTTTGAGACAGGTCAAACTTCACGAACCTGCATAGAGACTAGGTTCTAGGAACTCGCCAAAGGGCGGAGGGCGGACTGCGTCCTGCTAGATTCTATTAATCTTCTTTTCTAACAAAATATCTAATTAATACCAACATTACACCGAGCATTCCACCAAGCATGGTGCCTAACACGCATATTAGCGCACGTTTGGGTTTAGACTTTTCTTCTGGTACTAATGCGGGATCTATTGTTTTAAATACATACTCATCGCGCACTTCTGCAAACATGATTGTTTTTGCTTGTTCTTCAATGAGTTTATATAAAATTGAACGAATGTCGGCTACATTGGTTTGTTGAATTTTGGATTCTAGAAATGCAGTACTTTTAATCGCTTCTGCAACATCACGCTCTTTCATAACATTGTTAATGTCTTGCACTAACCAGTTAACCCATTGCTGAGCAACTGATGGAGATAAATGCTCTACAGATACAGTAACCATGCCGGTTTCTTTTGCAGAGTTAACTGCAATAATTTTAGAGAACTCTTTAAAGGCTTCTTGCATAGATGGTTCTGGCTTAAAAGGTGGATCGACTTCTCGTACCCAATTTTTTTGAGCGGCATCATACAAATCTACATCGTACGATAATGTATTGTCTGCCATGTTCCATTTTTCTGCAGCCATTAAATCAGGCAAAATGTCATGATTTTGGATAAACGCACTGGCAAATTGGCGTGATTTCATGACTTCGATGGCCATTTGAGTTTTATCAACGCCACCGCCGCCTAAATTAATTCCCGCCATACTTGCCAAACCACCAAACTGGCCCGCAAGTGCTGCTAAGCCACCACCGCCTTGCTCTGAGTCTGCTGGAGATAATAATGCTTCAGACTTGTATATGTTTGGTTGGTTAATCGCAAAAACAACTGCACCAACAGCAAACACAGCAGTGATAGCAATAATTAGCCACTTGCCTTGCCAGATTACAGAAAACAACTCACGAAGGTCGATTTCGTCGTTCTCAACGCTTCCCATTGGTTGGGTCGCATAGGGTTGAAATTGTGCATCTGGGTTTAATTGTTTATTTTGGTTATTCATAATTCTATTTTGTCTGGGAAGCAGTTGCTAGATTCTAGGACGCTTCGCGGCTAGAGCGCTACGCTGCTATAAAGTCAAAAGATACCAGCAGATATCTGCTAAGTGTTGAGTTTGTTGCTGGTTGTGTCAAAAGCAAAGCCTAGATTCTAGGACGCTTCGCGGCTAGAGCGCTACGCTGCTATAGAGTCAAAAACACAAGCAACAGCCTAGATTCTAGGACGCTTCGCGGCTAGAACGCTACGCTGCTATAGAGTCAAAAGCACAAGCAACAGCTTAGATTCTAGGACGCTTCGCGGCTAGAGCGCTACGCTGCTATAGAGTCAAAAACACAAGCAACAGCCTAGATTCTAGGACGCTTCGCGGCTAGAGCGCTACGCTGCTATAAAAGCAAAAAGCATCAGTGCTTCGTTAGATTACTCTATTGTGTAATCGGGGCTATCTTCTTTTATCTTTGCTTGTTTTTGTTTAATAAGAGTACCTAATATTTTGGCTAACTCTTTAGCTTCTTTTACCATCGACATAGCAATTTTTTTATCAAGATATTCGATTTCGGCTCCGATATATAGCTGAGTAACAAGCTCACCTAGAGACCCTTTTGCGTAGTATAGAAATCTTATCTTTTCTTTTAGGGTTTCACGCTCTTCTCCCTCAGCTATGTTTGAAGGAACAGATAATCCTGAACGTGTAATTTGATCTTTGAAACCCCAGTTACTCACAGACTCAGTCAACTTATAAATATCACAAGACAATCTAGAAGCTCTTTTCCATACATCCAGTTGTTCGAAACGCATATCAGTTCCTTCTGAAATTGAGTGTCTTGTTTCTAGTATCTAGAGTCTAGGACGCTTCGCTGCTAGAGCGGCCTACGGCCTGCTATAAAATCTTAGAAGCGTAGCGACCTAGCAGTGACGAATGTCGAGGTTCTAGAGTCTAGAGCGCTTCGCTGCTAGAGCGGTCGAAGACTAGGTACTAGAATCGAGGACGCTTCGCTGCTAGAGCGGTCGAAGACTAGGTACTAGAATCGAGGACGCTTCGCTGCTAGAGCGGCCTACGGCCTGCTATAAAATCTTGGGAGCGAACAGACCTAGTAGCATAGCGACCTAGCAGTGACGAAGTCACGGCCTAGCAGGACGCAGTCCGCCCTCTGGCGAGCCTGCGAGTTCCTAGAACCTAGACCCTCAGGCGAGCCTGCGAGCTACTAGCGCCTTCTTACAACGTTGCTACTGCGGCTACTGCGATGGCGCTATTATAGAGAATGGTGGTGACTTGGCCCCATAGGGTTAGGCTGTCTTTGTATTCTGTATCTAACGGTACAATGATGGTGTCGCCTGGTTCCATTTTACTGCTGCTGGTAAACCAGGTTGATTCGTTTGGCATGGCAACAGAACCGTCGGCTTTAATGATGTAAATACGATCATCATCAGCACGTTTACGTGAACCGCCAGACAAGTCTAGATATTGGTCGAATGTGATACCGTCTTTAAATCTGTGGGTACTAGGGTGCTGTACTTGGCCCATGACTGATACGGTTTGATTTTTAGGTGGGACGTATAATGCATCACCGTCTTCTAAATCAAGATTCGCTTCGTCTATGTCTAGTGCTATAGCATTTAAATCAACGATTAAACGCCCTGCTACTTGCACGTTTTCAAGCTCTTTAAGCATTAGTTGCGCATCGGCATAGCCAACTGTTGGGGTGTCTTTGGTTAATGCTTTAGCGGCTATTTCGCGGCGCAACTCATCTGATAGTTTAGCGAGTTCTAAACGCTCTTTATCTTTAACAGATTGGCGTAAAAATACGGCACTTTTTAATGATGCATCTTCGGTATAACTGCCGGCGCGTGCAATCACATCTTTAAGCGTTTCACCACGTTGTATAGAGTAAGTACCCGGGAACTTAACCTCACCTTTGATGGTTACCCAACGGGTTTCTTGCCAATCTGGGAGCATTCTAACCGTTAGAATATCTCTGCTTTGTAATGCGATATTTGCTGATGAATCATGCATTAATTCACTAAGGTTTAATTGTTGATGCTCGATTGTTACACCATCTATTTGTGAAATAACCTGACGGGTTAATTCGGCAGACATGGTGTATGAACCTTCTTCAAGGCCACCAGCCGCAATTAATAACTCTTTTACATCTGCATTTGTCGTAAGTGGATATTGGCCAGGGAAACGAACATTACCATTAATACTCACTAACTTAGCTGCATCGCCAAAACGACTTTGCTTTTTAAGTTGACTGATAACTGGTTCAAGAAGTTGTTCGCGGTCTTCATAATCGAACACTAAAATGGTATCACGCGGTTGTAATACCACGTTGAACTCAGAAAACGGTTCGGCAATTGCGCGGCCTAGTGCAATATGTTGCACTTCAATATCACCACGTTGATTAACTTCACGGACCAGTAATGCATAATCTAAATCTGCCGTAATCGTTAAGTTACCCCAAATTGATGGCAGTAAATCTGCCACTTTAATTTGGTTAACCCATTGATATTTACCTGGACGAATGACCGCGCCTGCGATAGTAATGGCATTGTCGATGCGGTTAGATGCTGATTTAACGTTTAACACATCGCCGTTTTTAACTTGGGTTGATAAACCGCTATTAGCGGTTAAATCGACGTTAATTACCGTTTTAACTGCTTTGTCACTAAAACGTTCAACCACACTAGCTTTCGGGAATGCACCAGGGTTTAAACCACTGGCCATTTTGATGACATCTGCCATTGTTTCGCTGTGTTTAAGCTCATAGATGGCAGGACGACGAACTTCGCCCATTACACTCACTGTACCACCCGCAGAAGGAATAAATACTACGTCACCTGATTGTAATCGTTTATCACCTGAAGCATCGCCGCGCATTAATAAGTCATAAAGATCTAATGACCCGACGGTTTTACCTGAGCGCTTTAATTGAATATTACGTAATGAACCGATTTGGTTAATACCGCCAGAGATAAACAATGCTTGGGTAATCGTAGATAAACTAGAAACAGTATAAGACCCTGGCTGGTATGCATCGCCAGCAACAAAAATACGAATTGAGCGCAATTCACCCATTGTAATGCTTGAGTTAATGCCAATCATACTTTGAGCGATTTTATCTTGAAGTAAGGTTCTCACTTCTGAAAAAGATAAGCCAACTAATGATATAGGGCCTAAATCAGGAAACTGTACTGCACCATCACGACCAACCATTAATTGGTAATTATTGTTTTCTTTACCATAGAGTTGAACATTAATGGTATCGCCAGGGCCAACCATATATTCAGCAGGTACTGGAACATCTGAAACTGGTGCAAACGTTGTAGGAGAACCGGCAAAGAGATCATAACCAAATGGCTTTAGTTGCTGCTCTTTTTTGTTATCTATTGCATCAGCAGTCGCTTCGGTTTTGGTTTTTTGGGTTAATGCTTCATCGTCTGACTGATCTAGTACATTATTATTGGCGCCGCGAGGTTCTACAACTTGGGGATTTGATACCGTTGTTGTTGCACTTGATGCTGACAGCATTGATGGGTCGATACCATATTGTTTTGCTATGCGCTCTTGCTCTGATTTTGGCAGTTGTTTAAATTGCTCAATCATTTGTGGGGATGGCGTCACAGCCTGTACTTGTGTACTGAAAATAATAATGGCTGACAAGCCAGCAATTAACATGTTTTTGGTTTTATGCAACACCAGGTATCTCCAATATTATTTTAAATTAGGTAATGGGTAATAGGGTCTAGGAACTCGCAAGCTCGCCAATCTTAGATTCTAGGAGCTCGCAAGCTCGCCAGAGAGCGGACTACGTCCTTCTAGGTTCTAGATTTTAGGGTCTAGGGTCTAGGTTCTAGCAGCGTAGCGACCTAGCAGCGTAGCGACCTAGCAGCGTAGCGACCTAGCAGCGTAGCGACCTAGCAGCGTAGCGACCTAGCAGCGTAGCGACCTAGCAGCGTAGCGACCTAGCAGCGTAGCGACCTATTTCAGACACGCTACCGACCCGCGTGGCGGCCAGAGGCCTTCGGCGTCTGCTTAACGAATGAAACTTTTCATTCGATGTCCTTCGGACACGCTACCGCCCATGGATTACGGCTTCCAACTTGCCCTTCGCAATGCGAATTTTTAACTTTTTTTGTCGTACTTATACTGTACTTATGCTTATAAATGAATCACAGCATAATAATCTAGCGCGAGATTATACTCAAAAACACGTTGAAATGCTTTAGTAAAAGCACTCGCTTGTTAACAAACTGCTTTAAACGCTATTAAATTGTGCTAATGGATATTCTTTAGCCAATTTATTGCCTTAAACCTAATACCCTCAACAAAAAGGCTTAACTACTATGGGCAATATCCTACAAAGGTAAGAGTGTATCTCTGCTCAAGGTCCCTTTTTGCTATGATTTCTCATTCAAGCTTACAGACTTAAGATTACTCAATTCGACTAAAATCCGTTTTTGCTGCCCCATAATGGTAAACAATACATGGCAGCGTTTATCTGGGTTGTTTTCGTCGAATATGGCCTCAAGGTCTTTAAAGGGACCGTCTACAAATGTGACTTTATCGCCTTTGGTTATCGGTTTTTCAACTTCTGGGACATGCCCTTGAACGCGCCTTTTCAGCGATGAAATAATTCGGTCGTCAATAGGGGTCATGTCTTCTCGACAGCCGACTATGCGATTAGCACCACGTGTATTGTGGATTTTGCTTACGCTAGTGACTTCTGGATCGAAATAGATAAACAGATAACTTGGGAAAAGAGGTGCCGTAACCATTTGGGTTTTATTACGAACCTTTTTTTGTTGGCTAATCATAGGTAAATAGCTTTCGACTTCTTGCAAAGCCAAATTTTGCTGTGCACGTAATTCTTCACGTGATTTGCAATACAGTAGATACCAAGATTTCATTGTTACTCGCTTGTTTAATTTACTCATCTGTCTGAGTAAGTGACGTCCCATTCACAGCAGTCAATAATAACAAACTTAGTGATTCTTTTGAAACCATTTAGGCTCTAAATGCCTATAAATACGCCACTTCTAGCACATAACCAACCAATAAAAGTGGAAGAATGGGTTTACCTGAATCTAACATATTGATTTGCCTCTACAGATAAATACATTATGGGTTTATGGTATGAGTGACGGTTAACTATAATTTATCTGTTTTTAGTAAGATAAAAAATAAACCTCGATTGAATATCGAGGTTTAGAGTAAGCATAACCATTATGTCTATTAAAAAACGAGCGCTTATTGGCCTGGTTTAGGTGGGTAATTCATCATGACAGAACCGATAGCCTGATTAATTGTTTCTACTCGCTCTTGTGGAGTACTTTGCTCTCTAACCGTGTCAGCAATCGTGCCGCGCCATATAAGCTTGCCGGTTTTATTGTCGACTAAATCAACCATTAATGTACCGACTTCGTATTCACGCACTATCGTTTCTGTTTGCATTGAACCGGCGAGTCCCCAGCGCGGACCATAGTATGGGTTGTATCCGAAATGGCTATTAAAGGTGTCTACGTTGATTTTTTTATCGACTTTTGTAATGTAATTAACTAATAAGTCAGCGTTAGGTTTATCGACTTTACTGATGCCTTTTTGGCTTAATTGAGTTTCAATTGCCGCTCGGACGCGTTGGTCCATGAGGCCATCTAAATGGTATTCAGTTTCGGTATTGTTTTTTTCTACCCAGGCGTAAGACTGGTATTGGCTAAAGTTTACCGATGGGTCAAAGTCTGAACTTGATTTTAAGGTGCTACAAGCGCTTAACGCTAATACCGCGGCGGCGATAAACAGTTTTTTCATTACAGACTCCAAAACAATATGTTAATGCATATAAGCTTATAGAGCACAAAGATGTTGTCAAGTTAACTAGAATTTATAAATGTCCTAGGAACTCGCAGGCTCGCCAGAGGTTCTAGGTTCTAGGAACTCGCAGGCTCGCCTGAGAACGGACTTCGTCTTTCTAGAAGCGAAGCGTCCTCGAAGTGACGAAGTCACGCCCTAGCACCTAGCAGCGTAGCGCCCTAGCCCCTGAAATAAAGCAAACACCTGGGTTCCGGCTCAACAGCATTACCGGAACGACGTAATCTAGCAGCGTAGCGTCCTAACAGTGACGAAGTCACGCCCTAGCAGCGAAGCGTCCTAACAGTGACGAAGTCACGCCCTAGCAGCGAAGCGTCCTAACAGTGACGAAGTCACGCCCTAGCAGCGAAGCGTCCTAGGTCCTAGCCCCTTTTTTTGACTATCCTTTATTACTGATCCATACGGTTTGATATGGTTGCAGTTGTATTGTTTTGGTGATGTCTTCGATTTGGATCCCGCTGAGTAAATCAATCCAATATTCTGAAATCACTAGATTGAGCTCATTAATGGGCAAGTCGGTTACTTGGTCTGACACGTTACTGATGCAAAAAATACTTTGTTTACGGTTGCGGCTTTGACGCCAAAAGCCAAACAGTTGCAGGCCGAGGTGTAAGGTAAATTGCGTGGCATTGGGGTGAAATGCAATTTGTTGTGTGCGTATATTAATAAGCCTTGTCATCGCAGACAGTACCTGGCTGTGAGTACTTTGCGCATCACTTAACTGTTGCTTTAAATTGTCTAGCTCCCAACGATGACGGTTGATGGCTCGGTTGTGCGAGGTATTGGCGAGCTTTTCATAATCATTACGCGTCCCCAGTAAGCTGTGTATGTATATTCCAGGTATGCCTTCTAGCGCCAGCATGATGCTATGAGCACACATAAAGCGTTGCATACCCCATAAATCTTTACCTTTTGTGGTGCCTTGCAGTGCATCGTAAAGTGCGATGTTCATTTCATACGGTTTTTGGGTGCCAGTTTCGGTGGTTCGTGCTGATATTTGGCCACCAAATTGCTTCATGGTATCGACGAGTGTTTCAATTTCATCGTCATCTAATAAGCCTTCAACCGGACGCAAACCAATACCGTCATGCGAGGCGATAAAATTAAAATATGTAGTGCCATCTTGTGCTGGCGGCATACTCATTAACCAACGCTTTAAATATAAACAACTGCCAGTGATTAAGGTGTTAATGAGCAAAGGAGGCAGTGAAAAATTATAAATACAGTGGGCTTCGTTGGCATTGCCAAAGTACGTTAGATTTTGCGTATTGGGGATATTGGTTTCGGTGATGATCATTGCATCGTTTTGTGCATGTTCAATGAGGGTGCGCAATAAACGGATTACCCCATGAGTTTGCGGCAAATTGATCGATTTAGTTCCTACCACTTTCCATAAAAATGCTACCGCATCGAGCCTAAAGATACTCACACCAGCATCCAGGTATTGACGAATAATCGTCACAAATTCGATTAATACTTTTGGGTTTCTAAAATCAAAATCGACTTGGTCGTGGCTAAAGGTAGACCACACATATTGCGTTCCGCTAGGTGTTTCTGTAGGTCTTAGCAGTGCCGATGTACGCGGCCTAACAACATCAGATAAATTATCGTTTGGTTGCGCGGTAAAAAAGTAATCATGACCTGGTCCATCACCTTTGCAGAAGTTATCAAACCACAAGCTTCGACTTGAGCAATGATTGATGACTAAATCTGACATTAAACGACGTTTACTTGCGATAGCACTGATATCAGCCCAGTCTCCTAAACTCTCGTTGACACTAGAGTAGTCAATAACGGCAAAGCCATCGTCTGAGCTGTAGGGAAAGAATGGCAAAATATGCACGCCATTGATACAACCAACATAACTGTCGATAAATTGTGACAATGTAGTCAGTGGCCGCTCACCTTGCTGTAAAACACTATCACCGTAAGTGATCATGATGGTATCTTTTTCAGACCAGTGATTGGCAAAAGGTTCTGGTACCTGGCTAAACTCGGTGATACGCATGATTTCTATGAGTGTTTGTGCCAAGGTGACAATCGATATATCGAGATCAATGTCTTTATAAATACACTCAAGTTGATGTTGCAGTTTTTGCTGTAGTCCATCCATTACTGACATAAGAATTCCTTAGCTAAACTCTGCATTATCTGCTTCAACTGCGGCTTTAAGTTGCTCAAGTACATCTGGCATGGCACTCACTACTCTGCTCCAGGTTGGCATAAACGGGGTTTCCATAGGATTATCTAAAAAGCGTTGCCCTGCGGTTACAATATTTTGCGCAAACATTTCAACGGCTTTTTCTTCTAAATGAATATCTGTGGTTAAGCCGTTCATTAACGCATCATTATGATATGTCTCAACATAATCAAGGGCGACACGGTAGTAAGTGGCTTTTAATGTGCGAAATGATTCTGTGCTGAAGGTTTCACCCTGGGTTGCTAATTTACGGAAAAACGCTTTGGTAATATCAATCGACATTTTGGATAAACCCGCCTCTTCGTTGTCGAGTGATAAGTCTTGATGTTTGTGATCATAATTGTCGGCAATATCGACCTGACAAATACGATTTTGGGCATAATTACGCTGCATTTCAGACAGCACGCCTATTTCTAAGCCCCAATCACTCGGGATGCGTAAATCGGTCAGTACATCGCGTCTAAAAGAGAATTCTCCTGCGAGTGGATACCGAAAACTGTCCATATATTCCAGGTATTCGTTGTAGCCGACCACTTTTTTAAGTGCCTTAATAAGCGGAGTGACTAATAAACGAGAGACTCGACCGTTAATTTTGCCGTCGGATAATCTGGCGTAATAGCCTTTACTAAATGCATAGTTAAATTGTGGATTGGCTACCGGGTAAAGTAACCTGGCTAATAATGACTTTTCGTAGGTGACAATATCACAGTCGTGCAAGGCGACAGATTCAGATTTACCCGACGCTAAAATATAACCCATGCAATACCATACATTGCGGCCTTTACCCAATTCGGTTGGGGCTAGCCCAAGCTTTTGTAATTTGGCGTCTAGCGCTTGTAAACGCGGGCCGTCATTCCATAAAATACGGTGATGTTGCGGTAATTCACCAAAAAAACTCAACGCATGTTTATATTGCGCTTCATCAGCACGATCTAATCCAATCACAATTTCTGACAAGTAAGGTACATCTTTAAGATTGGCCACAATGCCTTTTAAGGCGTCGCCTTCTAGCTCTGAAAATAATGACGGTAAAATAAGCCCTAATGGACGCGTTTTTGCAAATTTTAATAAGTCTTGTTCGAGTTCTTCGTGAGTGCGGCGGGTTAAGTTGTGCATTGTGGTAACAATGCCATTTTGATAAAAATCGGCCATGTTAAACGCCTCCTAAAGACATTGATGTTGAGGGAGTTGCCAGTGTCGGGGTTAATAAGGTTGCGGTAATACATTCAGCCCAACCTTTGGGCCCGCATTCCTGGCTTTTTATGGTGTGTTTTTTACTTAATACCGGGAAGTCATGTGTTGGTGATTTGATTTGAATCGCGATATCCGCGGCCTCTAACATGGCACTGTCGTTACCACTGTCACCTAAGGCGATTGTGGTTACCTCGCTTTGGTATTGTTTGGCATATATTTGAGCAAGCCAGTTCATGGCTTTGCCCTTATCGCTTGCTCCACCCACGTGTAAAAAGCGCCCACCTTGGAGCATATGCGCACCTAAAGATGTCATGTGTTTAATAAATTCTTGTTTACGCGTTTCATCGCCTTGCCACAACACTGGCTCCGAATAGTGTCGAACCAATGCTAGACGCGCCTTATCGGGCGCTAAATCTGTGACTTCACATAGCTCTTCAACACTAAATGATGAAAAACCAACATACTCATCTTCAAATTCAACTGCTTGCTGCGCTAATAGCTCCAGCCAATGCTCTCGAGGTGGGCAAAACTCTTTAACCCAGTAATAACCTTGCTCAAGTGTGCCTTGAGGTTGCTCATTGAAATAACCAATGGGGATATAAATAACCGCGCCATTTTCAGATATAAACGGTGAATTAATACCAATGGTTTGTTGCAACTTTTCCATTTCGGCAAAGGTTTTACTGGTATTGGCAATAATAGGAATATGACGCTCATTGAGCGCTTCAATCACTTCAATGGCATGATTAAAACTGTAATCGAAGTGGTCGAGTAATGTTCCGTCAATATCAGTGAAAATGAGTGGTTTAGTTGTCATATCATGTCCCTTTATCATCATTGAGTGCTGAGTGAACAAAGCTATAAAAGCATTAGCTAGCGATGTTAGGTTGCTAAAAAAGTAAGCTTAGAAGCTCATTCGTTTGCAGCTAGCGTCAATAGCCTTCAAAGCCATTACTAACCGATTTAACGCGCTTTAATCGCTGTTTATCCACTATTTATTCACTATCGTTAATCTATTGTCGCTCGTCACTTTACTTTGATTGTCTGTCATTACCTTTACAGTGAAGGATTCAGGATATGTGCCAAGCGTAAAACCATTGCACCTAAATGGTTCAATTAAATGTTAGCTACTGATATAAAAGAAATATTAAAAAGGTAAAAACCGATAAGGTAAAAGTGGTGATTGGGTGTAAAGACGGTTAATTGTGCAACAATGAATAGTCATCGCACTACTTTGGTGCAAATTAGTAAGTAAAAAAGTGTAAAAGCGGCAGGATGATAAAGTGCGATAAATGCTTATCACGATAACCGGTTTCGGAACGCTTCGCTTACAAAGACGAGATCTTAGGTTTCGCCGCTAAGTGCTACTAGGTTGTAGGTAATAAGTGCTTGGTTCTAGGGGGGGGCTCAAACCACACGTCGTCCTCGAATACTTTAATCGGGATCTTGGTGTCAATCTACTGCACGTCATCCTCGAATGCTTTTATCGGGGATCCAGGTGTTTCTGTTGATTTAGATTTTAAGATTTAATACGTAAAAGCTAACACCTGGATTCCGGCTTAAAAGCATTGCCGGAAAGACTGAGTCGTGGGCGGTGTTTCGGGGATCAATCATTGTGTTTCTTCACCGCATGTCATCCTCGAATGCTTTTATCGGGGATCCAGGTGTTTCTTTTGACTTAGATTTTAAGATTTAAGATTTAACACGTAAGGGCTAACACCTGGATTCCGGCTCAAAAGCATTGCCGGAATAATGAGATGGACCCACCCTTCTAATCGGCTTCATAGTGAGCCATGATAAGTTTGTACACTTTATCAACAAAGGGCGGGTCCGAATATGAAGATTACAACAATTGGTTTAGATATATC